>CAMLSI010000143.1 GCA_946482585.1 uncultured Lysobacteraceae bacterium | reverse complement strand
CGGAGCAACTCGTGCCGGGCCAGCTCGCGCGGTGGATGCGCGAGCAGCGCATCACGGTCGCGAACCTGACCCCGGCCATGGCCGGCGTGCTCGCCGACGTGCCCGCGGGTTCCGCGCCGCTCGACGAGCTGCGCCGTGCCTTCGTCGTGGGCGACGCGTTCCCGCGCGCGGACGTGCAGCGCCTGTCAAGGCAATGTCCGCAATGTGAAATAGTCTCCTTCTACGGAGCGACCGAAACGCAATGGGCGCTCGGACATCAGGTTGCCGACGCGACTCCCGACGCGCCGGCGGCCGTGCCGCTGGGTCTCGGCTTTCCGGGAGTGCAACTGCTGCTGCTCGACGCGGCGGACCAGCCCGCCGGCATCGGCGAAGTGGCCGAAATCTGCATCCGCAGCGCGCACATCGCGCGCGGGTATCTCGCAGCGGACGCCGACGGCGCGGCGCGCTTCGGCCTCAATCCCGTGACCGCCGACGCGCAGGATCGCCTGTATCGCACCGGCGACCTCGGCCGCTACGCGCCCGACGGCACGGTGCAGGGACTCGGCCGCGCCGACCGCCAGGTCAGCCTGCGCGGCGTGCGCATCGAGCTCGGCGATGTCGAAGCCGCACTGCGCCGTCTGCCCGGAGTGCGCCAGGCGGTCGTGCTGCATCTGCCCGATGCGCAGCGGCTGGCCGGTTTCGTCGTGATCGACGGTGCGGAGCTTCCGCCGCACTGGCGTGCGGCCTTGCGACACTGGCTGCCCGATGCGCTGCTGCCGTCGACGCTGACCGCGCTCGATCGCCTGCCGCTGACACCGAACGGCAAACTCGATCGCGCCGCGCTGCTCGCGGCCGGCATGGCGCCGGCGCCGGTGCCGGCGTCGCCTGTCGTCCCGGCTACGCCGACCGAACATCGCGTCGCGGCGATCGTCGGCACCGTGCTCGGTTGCGACGGCGTGGATGCCGAGGCGGATTTTTTCGCGATCGGCGGCAATTCTCTGAGCGCGATGCGCGTGGTCGCGCGGCTGCGCGACATCGCGCGCCGGCCCGTTCCCGTGCGGCAGCTGTTCGAAACGCCGACGGTCGCGGCACTCGCGCGCTGGCTCGATGCGCAGGACGGCGCGCCGGCCGACGACTCGCCGACTGCATGGGCTGCCGATGAAGCGCCGCTGTCTTCGGCGCAGCAGCGGCTGTGGTTCCTGCAGCAGCTCGACACCGCTTCCGCGGCGTACAACATGCTGCTCGCGCTGCGCCTCCACGGCGATCTCGACATCGCCGCCCTCGAGGCGGCGTTCGCGGATCTGTGCGTGCGCCAGGCGAGCCTGCGCACCGGCTTCCGCGAACGCGACGGGCGCGCGAGCCAGCACGTGCTGCCCGTTCGCGACGCGTTTGCGTTGCAGCGCGAGATCTGTGCCGCAGCGGAATTCGACGAGCGCCTCCGCGCGTTCGCTGCGCTGCCGTTCGATCTCTCGGCGCCGCCGCTGCGCGCCTGCCTGTTCCGGTTCGCGCCGGACGAGCACGCGCTCGCGCTGTCGCTGCATCACATCGTCAGCGACGGCTGGTCCATGGGCGTGCTCGCGCGCGAACTCGCGGACTGCTACCGTGCGCGCCGCCGCGGCGGCGCGGCAGCGCTGCCGCCGCTGGCCTGTCGCTACGTCGACTATGCGGCGTGGCAGCGCGATCGACTGCAAGGCGCCGCACGCGAGCGGCAAGCGCGGTTCTGGCGCGAATACCTGCACGATCTGCCGCCGCTGCTGCCGTTGCCGACCGACCGGCCGCGTCCGCCGCAGCAGAGTCTCGCCGGCGCCAGTGTCGCGCTCGAGATCGACGCCGCGCTGACACGCCGGCTGCGCACATTCTGCCGCGACGAGGGCGTGACGCCGTTCATGCTGCTGATGGCGGTGTATCAGGTGCTGCTCGCGCGCTACAGCGGCAGCGACGACATCACGGTCGGCTTTCCGACGGCGAACCGGCAGCGGCCCGAATTCGAATCGCTGATCGGCCTGTTCGCCGACACGCGCGTGCTGCGCACGCGTCCGCGCGCACTGACGCGCTTCCGCACGTATCTGCAGCAGGTCCGCGACAGCGCGCTCGCGATCGACGGGCACGCCGACCTGCCGTTCGAGGCGATCGTCGATCTGCTGCAGCCGCAGCGCAGCCTCGCTCACGCGCCGCTGTTCCAGGTGATGTTCACCCTGCAGAACTTCGACGCGCTGCACATCGAACTGCCCGGTCTGACCGTGCACGCGTTGCCACACCCGCCGCAGGCGGCGCGCTTCGATCTCACGCTGGTGCTGCGCGAGGGCGATACGTTCCGCGGCTCGCTCGAGTACGCGACCGACTTGTTCGACGCCGCCACGGCGCACCGCATGGGCGCGCATTTCGTGTCGTTGCTGCAGGCCGCGATCGCACATCCCGAAACGCCGCTGCTGCGCCTGCCGCTGCCGGTCCCGGAGCCGCCTTCGCCCGCGCGTCCGCCGCACGACGGTGCGTCGGTGATCGCACAGTTCGAGCGGCACGCGGCGGCGGCACCGCATGCGACGGCGGTCATCGACGCGTGCGGCTCGCTCGAGTACGCGAGCTTGAACGCGGCCGCCAACCGGCTCGCGCACCATTTGCTTCGCGGCGGCATCGAAGCGGAAGATCGAGTCGGCTTGCTACTGCCGCGCGGCGCGAGCGGCGTGACGGCCTTGCTGGCCGTGCTCAAGTGCGGCGGTGCGTACGTACCGCTCGATCCGGCGAGTCCGGCCGACCGGCTGCGTCATGCGATCGCCGATGCGCACCTGCGCACGGTGCTGACGACGACCGCGCTGCAACGGTGTCTTCCTGCAGGCACGGCGCGGATCTGCGTCGACGCGATCGATCTCGCCACCGAACCCGTGACGAATCCGCGACGGCCGCTCGCGCCGTCGCAGCTGGCCTACGCGATCTTCACCTCGGGAACGACCGGGCGACCGAAACCGGTGCTGCTGCAGCACGGCGGCCTCGCGAATCTCGCCGCGGCGCAGGCGCGCCTGCACGACATCACCGCGGCGTCCCGCGTGCTGCAGCTCGTGTCGGGTGCGTTCGACGTCGCGACCGGCGACATCGCGCTCGCATTGACGCAGGGTGCTGCGCTCGTCATCGCACCCGAGGCCGCGCGCAGCGACGCAGCGACACTGCGGGCGCTGCTGCGCGAACAGCGCATCAGCCATCTGCAGATTCCGGTCGCCCTGCTCGCACATCTCGATCCGGACGGCCTGCCCGACCTGCGCGTGGTCGTGGCCGGCGGCGAGGAGATGCCCGCGTCGGTGCGTCGGCGCTGGTGCGAAACCGTGCGGCTTCACAACGCCTACGGCCCGACCGAGACGACGGTGATGGCCAGCGGCGGCGCGCAGGGCGGCGACGGCGCGATCGACATCGGCCTGCCGCTGGCCGGCGTGCGCATTCACGTGCTCGACGCCGCGCTGCAGCCGCAGCCCGTCGGCGTCTATGGGGAAATCCACATCGCCGGCGCGGGCGTCGGCCGCGGCTATCTCGGTCATGCGGGCCTGACCGCGGAGCGGTTCCTGCCCGAGGCCGGACCCGGCGCGGAACCCGGCGCGCGCATGTACCGCAGCGGCGACGTCGGACGCTGGCGCAATGACGGTCGTCTCGAGATCCGCGGCCGTGTCGATCACCAGATCAAGCTGCGCGGCTACCGCATCGAGCCCGGGGAAGTCGAAGCCGCGCTGCGCGAACAGGCCGGCATCGCCGACGCGGCCGTGATCGCGCGCGCAGACGCGCCGGGCCAGCGCCGCCTCGTCGCCTATCTCGTGCCCGCCGCGGGCATGCAGCCGGATACGGCGGCGATCGCGGCGGCGCTGCGCACGCGCCTCATGGACTACCTCGTGCCGTCGGCCTGGGTCGTGCTCGACGCCTTGCCGCTGACTGCGAACGGCAAGCTCGATCGCACCGCATTGCCGCCGCCCGGCTCGGCCGCGAGCGTCGCGGAATCGACCGACGTTGCCGCCATCGCGCCCGCCGCGGCCGTGCTCGCGGCGATCTGGTGCCGACTGCTGGGCCTCGCCGCCGTCGGCGCGCACGACAGCTTCTTCGCGCTCGGGGGCGATTCCCTGCTGAGCATCCAGGTCGTCGCCGCGGCGGCCCAGGCCGGCTGGAAGATCACGCCGAAGCAGGTGTTCGAATGCCAGACGCTCGCGCGCCTCGCGCCGCTTGCGCTGCCGCTCGGCGGCAGTGACGCGGAGCAGGGTGCCGTGACCGGCGAACTCCCGATGACGCCGATCCAGCACTGGTTCTTCGAGGGCGTGACGGTGTCGCCGCAGCACTGGAATCAGAGCGTGCTGCTGCAGCCGCAGGCCGGCGTGACTTACGAACACGTCGCTGCGGCGATCGCGCGGCTGCAGTCGCATCACGATCTGCTGCGCCTGCGTGTCCTGGCGGGCGAGGACGCCTGCCGCCTCGAGCTTGCGGCGGGCGACGCGCTGTCGCCGTTGCGCCGCGCGACCGTGGCGGCGGGAGACACCGCGTTCGCGGCGGCGCTGACGCAACAGGCAGAACGCCTGCAGGGCGGATTCCGTTTCGACGGCAGCCCGTTGTTTGCGGCAGTCTGGTTCGAGAGCGCCGACGGCGCGCAGCGACGGCTCTGGCTGCTCGCGCATCACTTGCTCGTCGACGCGGTGTCGTGGCGCATCCTGCTCGAAGATCTGCAGACACTCGTCCGGCAAACGCAGGCCGGCCAGCCGCTGTCGCTGCCGCCGAAGACCGCTTCGTATCGGCGTTTCGCGTCGAATCTGCGGCACGAAGCCGTCATCGCCGAGCTCGCGCGCGAATCGGCCTACTGGTCGGCGCAGGTGCCGCCGCGCGCACCGCGCCTGCCGCTGAATGCGGCCGGCAGCGCGCGCGAGGACACGGCCGACAAGATCACGCTGACCTTGCCGCCGGCGCAGACCGCGTCGTTGCTGCGGCGTCAGGCCGGCGGCGTCAACGACGTGTTGCTGGCCGCGCTCGCACTCGCCTGGCGCGCGTGGACCGGCGACGACGTCGTGTCGCTCGCACTCGAAGGCCACGGCCGCGACGCGCCGCTGCTCGACCTCGATGTCTCGCGCACGGTCGGCTGGTTCACGATCAACCATCCGCTGCTGCTGACTTTGCCCGAAGCCGCCGGCGCAGCGCATGCGCTGCACTGTGTCCGGCAACAGCTCGCCGCCGTGCCGGGTCGCGGCGCGGGTTACGGCCTGTTGCGCCAGTCGGGCCTCCTCGATGCCGGCTGGTCGCCGCCGGTCAGCTTCAATTACCTCGGCCAGTTCGACCAGGCAGTATCGGCGGACGGCCCGTTCGCGGTCGCGGCCGAGGCGACCGGCCATCCGCGTGCCGCAGAACAGCCGCGGCTGCACGAGGTCGACCTGGTCGGCCTCGTGGTCCAGGGAAGCTTCAGTCTCGACATCCGCTACGGCCGCGAGCGTCTGACGCGCGCATCGATGCAGGCGTTTGCCGACGCCTATCGCGCCGCGCTGGAGACGCTGCTCGCGCTCGCGGACGAGCCGACGGAAGCGCTGCGGCCCGCCGACCCGGCCACGGCCGCACGGCTCGCGCTCGTCGCGCTGCAGCCCAACGGCCGTCGCGCGCCGCTGTTCTGTGTGCATCCGGCCGGCGGGTCGGTCGCGTGCTATCGCGCGCTGGCCGAAGCGCTCGGTGAAGACCAGCCGCTGTACGGCCTGCAGGCGCCCGCGCTCGCGGGTGCGGACCTGCGCCTGACGAGCTTCGAAGCCATGGCCGCGTTCTACATCGCCGCCCTGCGCCGTCGGCAGCCGCGCGGGCCGTATCGTCTGCTCGGCTGGTCGCAGGGCGGCACGATCGCGTTCGAGATCGCGCGCCAGCTCGTGCAGGCGGGCGAACGTGTCGCGCTGCTCGCTCTCGTCGATCCCGGCTACAGCAAGGCCATGCTGCGTACCGACGACACCGCCGAGGATGCGCCGCCGGACGGCATCGACGCCGCGTCCTATCGGCGGCTGCGCGACATGCAGCGCGACATCGCCGCGGCGGCGATCGCGTACGCGCCGCGCCGCTACGACGGCGACGTGCTGCTGTTCCAGGCCGAGGACGCCGCTCTGTTCGGCCATCTCGGTCCCGGCCTCGGCTGGGATCCGGCACTGGCCGACTGGCATCTGCTGACGACGCCGGGCGGTCACTACACCTGCCTGCAGCCGCCGCAGGTCGCCGCGTTCGCCGCCGCGCTGGAAACCCGGCTCGCCGCGTCGGCCGAGGTTTCGTCATGAGCACACCCGCGGACGCGACGCCGGTCGCGGCGAAGGCCTGGCGCGGCGATTCCGGGCCTTGCGCAGCGGACCGGCGCGAACCCGATCGGCGCCCGGCGGCGCGGACGACGGACTGATCCGGCGCATGCGCGCCGACCTCATCTTCACAAGGACCTGACGACAATGGGCAAGCTCGAAACCATGGAATACCGGCGCGACGGCGCGCTCGGCACGACGGCCGTCGTGAACTCGCACAACGAGTGGGATCCGCTCGAAGAAACCATCGTCGGCCGCATCGACGACGCGGTCGTGCCGGAATGGCACGTGACGCTGGAGTCGACCATGCCGGAAAGCGCCTGGACGTTCTTCCGTCGTCACGGCGGTCAGCGCTTTCCGCAGGACATGCTCGATCGCGCGCGCGAGGAGCTCGAGGGTTTCGTCGTGCTGCTCGAACAGGCCGGCGTGACAGTGCGCCGGCCGGCCGCGCTGGATCAGACCGTGCCGTTCGCGACGCCGCATTTCCGCGCGCGCGGCAGTCTGTATTCGGCCATGCCGCGCGATGCGTTTCTCGTCGTAGGCGACGACATCATCGAAGCGCCGATGGCCTGGCGTAACCGCTATTTCGAGGCGCATGCGTTCCGGCCGCTGCTCAAGGACTACTTCCGCTGCGGCGCGCGCTGGACGGCCGCGCCGAAACCCGAACTCAGCGACGAGGCCTACAACGCGGATTTCCGCCACCCGACCTCGATGGCCGACATGAACTACGCGGTCAGCGAATTCGAGCCGCTGTTCGACGCGGCCGATTTCGCGCGCTGCGGCCGCGACATCTTTGCGCAGCGCAGCAACGTGACGAACGCGCTGGGTATCGAATGGCTGCGCCGTCATCTCGGCGACGATTACCGCGTGCACACGCTGGCCGTGAACGACACGCATCCGATGCACATCGATGCGACGTTCTCGCCGCTCGCGCCAGGCAAGGTGCTCATCAATCCCGATCGCATCGACCGGCTGCCGGCGATGTTCGACGGCTGGGACCGGCTGATCGCGCCGAGGCCTGCGCTGGAGCTCGGCGGCTTTTCGATGTGCAGCAGCTGGATCGTCGCGAATACCTTCATGCTCGACGAGAAGCGCGTTTTCGTCGAAGCCAGCGAAGAAGGGTTGCTGCGTGCGTTCGAGCGCTGGGGCTTCGAGCCGATCCCGCATTCGCTGATCAACTTCAACCGTTTCGGCGGCGGCTTCCACTGCTGCACGCTCGACGTGCGCCGCCGCGGCGGACTCGAATCGTATTTCGACTGAACCTTCCGGCCGGCTGCCCGTACTGCGGCCCGCCCTTATCCGACCAGGTGACGCCATGTTCCGCAACGACCTCTATCACCGCGACGCCGCGCAGACGCGCGCGCTGGCCGACCACTACCGCACGCTGCATCACGTCGCGTTCCCGGGTTTCGTCGAGGATGCGTTCTTCGCACAGCTGCGCGAAGACGTCGACAATCTGCTGCAGCGGTCCATGCGCCGCGATTTCCTCATGGAATGCATGGACAATTCGCCGCGCCGCATGCACGTGGTCAACGGCAACACGATCGAACGGCTGTCGCAATGGATACCGGCGATCTACACCTCGCCGGTGCTGCTCGACTTCCTGAGCGCAATCGTCGGCGAACCGGTGCTGCCGCTGACCGACGACATCGACCGCTACGTGATCAACCAGCTGCGCCGCACCTCGGATACGTTCGGCGCGCACTACGACGACTATCCGCTCTCGTTCGTGATCATTCTCGAATCGCCCGGACGCGAGGGCGGCGGCTACGCCGAGATGGTGCCGAACGCGACCTCGCTCGCGCAGCTCGAAGACGACCCGATCCGCCTGCCGCTGCGCGCCGGCGACGCCTACATCCTCAAGGCCGACACCACGGCCCACCGTGTCGCGCCGCTGACCGTCGATGCCTGCCGCACGGCGATCAATCTCGCGTACACGACGCCGGGTTACGTGCCGCGAATGACCGAGTCGGCGGCGATGCTCTACGCCGAGGAATAGGTCGGCGGAAAGGAGCGTTCGGGGGTCGGGAATCCCGGAGCGCCGAGTCTTCGCCGCGGCACGGCTCGCGCGCCCGAGGGTGCGCCCGTGCGGTGGCGGGCCGCGACCGGCAAGCCGGCGATGCCTCCGGTCGGCCGGGAGCCGACTCGGCGGACGCGACCGACGGAAGCCGCTCCGTCGCATTTGCAGCGCCGGCCGCACGGTGTACGCTCGGCCGCGTTTGCTTCGCGCGAGGACGCTTCGATGCTGAAAGTCCTGATAGCCAGTTGCAAAGGCGGTTGCGGCAAAACCACGCTGGCGACGCATCTCGCGGCGCACTATGCGGTCGAGGGCAAGAACACCGTGCTCGTCGACTGCGACAAGCTTGCGTCGAGCCGGCACTGGTGCGAACGCCGCGCCGGCCTCGCGAGCGCCGTGCTGCCGATCGACGGCACCCGGCGCAACTGGCGGGAGCGCATTCCCGACGGCGCGGATCGCCTCGTCATCGACACGCCAGCCGGCGCCAGCGCCGAGGACGTCGACGAACTGCTCGACTATGTCGACGCCGTGCTGATCCCGGTGCTGCCGTCGCCGTTCGATCTCGAAGCGTGCCGTCCCTTCGTCGAGGGGGTCGCCGGACTCGCACGCATCAAGCGCGGCAAGGTAGCCGCCGGCATCGTCGCGAACCGGCTGCGGCCCTGGACCCATGCGAGCCAGCTCGCGCTCGAGGACATGCGGCAGTTCGCGCTGCCTGTCGTCGCCCAGCTGCGCGACACGCAGGGCTACGTGGTCGCGACCGGCCTCGGCAAGAGCCTGTTCGACTACCACGCCGAGTCCGTGCGCTCGCATCAGGACGACTGGAAGCCGCTGTTCAAGTGGCTCAAGAAGAGCAGCGGCTGAGAGCGCGCAGCGCGCGCGAGGCGTCTTCGCGAAATCGTTACCTGCGACAGTCACACTGCGCGGCATGCGCAGAGTGCTGAGTTGCCTGCTGTCGAGCCTGATCGCATCCGCCGCCGTGGCGGCCGACCCGTTGACCGATGTCCAGTCCCGGCTACGGCCGGAAGTCGCCGACCGCGCCGGCACGCGCAGCGTGCCCGGCCTCGGCATCGCGCTCATCGTCGACGGACGTACGCGCTGGATCGAAAGCTTCGGCTACGCCGATCGCGCCACGCGCCGGCCGCTGCGCAACGACACCCGGCACGCGCTCGGCGACCTGAGCAAGCCATTCGTCGCGGCACTGGCCGTGCGTCTGGCCGAGCAGGACCGCCTGGCGCTCGATGCGCCGGCGGCGCGCTACCTGCCCCAGCTCGCGATTGCCGACGGCGACACCGATGCCGCGACGCTGACCCGCCTGCTGACGCATCATGCCGGCCTGCCGCCGAACTACCTCGCGCACATGTACCGCGAACGCGAGCACGCGATGCCGGCCGAATCGCCGCCGTCCGCGGCGCTGTACTTCGCACAGGTGCCGGGCGAGGTCTACGCCTACTCCAATATCGGCGTCGAACTCGCCGCGCTCGCGCTCGCGGCGGCCGGCGGCGCGAACTACGCGGACCTGCTGCAGCGCGAAGTGCTGGGTCCGCTGGGTCTCGCCGCGACCGGTTTCGAGCCGACCGATGCCGACGCGCGCGGCCATCGCAAGGGCAAGCCGATCGGTACGCCGCTCGCGCGCGAACAGGCCGCGCTCGGCCTGCGCGGCAGCCTGGCCGATCTCGCGCGCTTCGCGGAAGTCCTGACCGCAGCGGAGCCTTCGCCCGACCTGAGTGCGCTGTTCCGGCCCCACAACGACGAGTCGGTGCTCGATCTCGACTATCGCAACGGGCTCGCGTTCTCGCTGTTCGCCGACCAGCGCGCGGACGTCGGCACGGTCGCTCGGCTGAGCTCGCTGTATCCCGGATCGCGCGCGCGCATCGACATTGCGCTCAAGTACCGCACCGCAGTCATCGTGCTGGCCAACGGCGCGGATGCCGGCGACGCGGTCGACGAGGTCGTCGACGATCTGCTCGACGGCTGGCTGCAGGCGGCTCACGCGATCACCCCGCGCCCGCGCAAGGCGCCCCCGCCCGACGTCGCCGACTGGCCCGCTGCGGCGCGGCCCGATCATGCGGCGCGCTACTACTCCACGGCCGCCGGCCTCGTCGAGCTCACGCCCGACGGCGAGAACTTCGACGCGCGCGTGCTCGGCCTGCGGCTGTCGGCGCAACGGCGCGACGATCGCTGGTATCGCCTGCATCTGCGGGTGCTCGGTCTGCCGCTGGATCTCGGGCCGCTGCGCCGCGTGCTCGTCGCGCCGGCCGTCGTCGCCGGGCGCCGCGTGCTCATCGTCTGGGTCGCGCGCCGGCGATTTCTGATCGGCAGCGCCTGGGAACCGCCGAGACTCACCGCGGAATTCCGCGCGCTGGCGGGCCAGTACCGGCTACTCAATCCCGATCGCCTCACGAACGAGCTCGGCATCGCGAAACTGCGCGTCGACCTCGACGACGGCGTGCTCAGCGCCAGCTATCCGCTCGACGTTCCGTTGCTGCGCACACGCGTGCCGCTGGAACCGGACGGGCCTGACCGCCTGTCGAAGCGACGCATCTTCGTGGTCGATCCGATCGACGGCACCGTGGCCTACATGAAGGACCGACCCTGGTGGTGCGTGCCGATCGCCCTGGTCGAGGACGGG
>CAMLSI010000142.1 GCA_946482585.1 uncultured Lysobacteraceae bacterium | reverse complement strand
AGGGAGCCTGTCGGCTCCCGGATTGCTCAATGAAAAAGGGAGCCTGTCGGCTCCCGGATTGCTCAATGAAAAAGGGAGCCTGTCGGCTCCCTTTTGCCATCCAACGGCGCTGCGCCATCCAACGGCGCTGCGTTATTTCGGCAGCAGTTCGTTGATGACCTTGATGAGTTCGGGCTCGTTGATCGGTTTCGTCACGTAGGCCTTTGCGCCCTGGCGCATGCCCCAGACCTTGTCGGTTTCCTGATCCTTCGTCGTGACGAGGACGATCGGAATATGGCTCGTCTTGGCTTCGCGCGAGATCGTGCGCGTGGCCTGGAAGCCGTTCAAGTTCGGCATCACAACGTCCATGAGGATGAGATCGGGGATTTCGCGCTTG
This sequence comes from uncultured Lysobacteraceae bacterium, assembly GCA_946482585.1. The sequence continues at coordinate 10,542 of CAMLSI010000142.1, read as the reverse complement.
GCGACTTCAACGCCGGCGGCGCCGTCTTCGGCCGTGATGATTTCGTGGCCCATTTTCTCGACGATGCGCTTGAGGCCCAGCAGCTGGGACTGGGAATCGTCGACGATCAGAATTCGCGCCATGGTTGCTCTGTCACCCCTGTAGGCCGCGGTGCGGCTGGGACATTCTACCGGCGGGCGACTGCTTGGCAACAGCAGCGCCCGCGCTGTTTCGATGATTTGCGCCGGTGCCGAGCGAGCTGGACGGATGCCGGCGCCGACGTCACGCGATGTTTACCAGAGTTCGCCCGAGCGAGCCACCCGCGAGCATGCCGTCGAACACGTCGGGCAGCGTGTCCAGCGTGACTTCGCGTGTGCAGATGGTGTCGAGCCGTGCCGGTTTCCAGTCGCCGGCCAGCAACTCCCAGATACGCTCGCGCGTGTGGCGCGCGGTGCCTGCGGAGGCGATGCCGAGCAGGCTCACGCCGCGGATGATGAAGGGCATGACCGTCGTCGCGAGATCGTGGCCGGCGGCGAGGCCGCAGCTCGCGATGTTGCCGTACGGGTGGATCACGCGCGTGAGGCCCGCGAGCATCTCGCTGCCGACGTTGTCGATCGCGCCGGCCCAGCGGCTGGTCTCGAGCGGACGCTGGCCCCAATAGAGTTCCTTGCGGGCGACGCACTGCTTCGCGCCGAGACCGATGAGCCAGTCGAACTGATCGATCTTGCCAGTGATCGCATGCGCCTCGTAGCCGGCCTTCGTCAGTATTGCGACGGCCAGCGAACCGACGCCGCCGGTCGCGCCGGTCACGACGATAGGGCCCATGTCGGGGTGCTGCTCGTTCTGCTCCATGCGATACAGCGACAGCGCGGCGGTAAAGCCGGCGGTGCCGAGAATCATGCTGTCGCGCAAGGTCATGCCGGCAGGCAGCGCGATCGTCCATTGCGCCGGCAGTCGCAAGTATTCGGCATAGCCGCCGTCGCGCGTTTCGCTGAGACCCGAGCCGGTGCAGAGCACGGCATCGCCCTCCTTGAAGCGATGGTCGGTCGACGCGACGACGTAGCCGGCGACGTCGATGCCGCCGTTCATCGGGAACTGGCGCAGGATCTTGCCCTTGCCGGTACCGGCGAGCGCGTCCTTGTAGTTCACGCTCGAGTGGGCGACCTTGATGACGATTTCGCCTGGCGAGAGATCGTCGATCGTCACGTCTTCGACGCCGGCGCGATAGCCCTTCGCGTCGTTGTGGATACGGAAAGCGCGGAAGGATGAGGCGATGGACATGCGTTCAAGGTCCCGGCGATGAAGGAGATCGCCTAGTGTGCGAGACGCGCGCGGCGCACACAAATGGCGCCGTGGTTGAATGCACCCGGCAATGCGTCAGATCGCTGCGGCGCTGTCGGACTCGAGCAGCACGATCGAGGACATGCGTCGACCGGCCTCGACCTTGCGCCGCGGCTGGAACCATGACAGCACGCGCCAGAGCCACGCGAACGCGGGCTTGCGATCCAGGCGCCAGGCTTCGTCCCAGGTCGAGCGGAACTCGGCTTCGCGCCAGCCGTAGGGCGCGAAGAACGCGGTGCCTTCGCGCGGACCGAAACGAAACGGTGCGTTGCCCTGCTGTACGGTGCGGCCCCAGCTGTTCGCGATGAAACGCAGCAGCGCGGGCGAGGCGAGATCGCTGAGCCACCAGCGCGCGTGCGCGATGTCGTGGAGATCGCGCGCGAGCGCGGCGACGTCCTCGGCCTCGAGGTAGATCAGCAGGCCCTCGGTGATGACGAGCAACGGACCGTCGGCCGCGGCGGCGCGCGCGAACACCTCGCGACGACGGTCTGCCTCGCGCAGGTCGGCCGCGATGAATTCGAGCCGGCAGCGCGGCGTTTCCTGGGCCATATGCGAACGGAAATACTCGACCATCTCGGGCATGTCGACATGGAGCCAGAGCAGGTCGGCCGGGAGATCGAGGCGATAGGGACGCGCATCGAGACCGGCGGCGAGATTGAGCACGGTCCTCACGCCGTCGGCAACGCAGCGCCGCACGATGTCGTCCATGACCGCGACACGCACGATCAGCGGCCAGGCCATCGAGCGGCCGTTCGGCATGGCATTGACGATGGCTTCGCCGCGCGCACCGCCGAGGCGGCGCGCATACGGATCGCGGAACAGGGCGTCGGGACGCTCGCTTTCGATCGCGCGATAGATCGCGACCCAGAGCGCGGTGTCGGAGACGTTGCGGATCGGTGTCTCGGCGTTCATCGCAGACTCGACGTGGTCGTGGCCGCGACGATTGTCACCGGCGTTGCGCCGATGCGGAAGGGCGGATGCGGGCCGGACATCGCTGCGCGACGTCCGGCCCGCGCGTGCTCAGTTCGCCTTGTGGATCGCGCGCTTGTCGACCGCGAGCGCGGCCTCGTGCACGGCTTCGGACAAGGTCGGATGCGCGTGGCAGATGCGCGCGAGATCTTCCGCCGAGCCCTTGAACTCCATCGCGACGACGGCTTCGTGGATCATTTCCGACACGCAGGCACCGACCATGTGGACGCCGAGCAGGCGATCCGTGTCGGCGTGCGCGATGACCTTGACCATGCCGGCCGTTTCGTTCATCGCGACGGCGCGGCCGATCGCGGCGAACGGGAATGAACCCGTGCGATACGGCACGCCTTCGGCTTTGAGCTGTTCTTCGGTCTTGCCGACCCAGGCCACTTCGGGTTCGGTGTAGATGACCCAGGGCACGGTGTCGAGATTGACGTGGCCGGAGCGGCCGGCGATCAGTTCGGCGACGGCGATGCCTTCCTCGGAGCCCTTGTGCGCGAGCATCGGGCCGCGCACGCAGTCGCCGACCGCCCAGACACCGTCGACGCCGGTGTGGCAGTGCTCGTCGACGACGACGCGACCGCGTTCGTCGAGCTGCACGCCGGTGCCTTCGGCGAGCAGTCCGTTCGTCGCGGCGCGGCGGCCGACGGCGACGAGCAGCTTGTCGACGACGAGCGACTGTTCGCCCTTCGCGTCGGCGTAGGCGAGATGCACTTCGTTGCCCTTGACCTCGGCCTTGCCGAGCTTGGCGCCGAGACGGATGTCCAGACCCTGCTTCTTGAATTCGCGCGCGGCCGCCTTGGCGATGTCCTGGTCCGCGGCGGCGAGGAAGTCCGGCAGCGCTTCGAGGATGGTGACCTCGGCGCCGAGGCGCTTCCAGACGCTGCCGAGTTCGAGACCGATCACGCCGGCACCGATGACGCCGAGGCGCTTGGGCGTTTCGGCGAAATCGAGCGCGCCCGCATTGTCCACGATGAATTTGTTGTCGAATTTCGCGAACGGCAGTTCGATCGGCACCGAGCCCGCAGCGATGATCACGTTCGTGCCGGTGATCTCCGACACGCTGCCGTCGTGAGCCTTGATCGAAACGTTGCGGCCAGGCCGCAGGGTCGCGAAGCCGGCGATCGGCGTGACCTTGTTGGCCTTGAACAGCATGGTGATGCCGCCCGTGAACTGTTTGACGATCTTGTCCTTGCGCCCGACCATCGCGCCGACGTCGATCGTCGGGTTCGCGGCCGTGATGCCGTGCACCGCGAAGTTGTGAGTCAGGTTGTGGAACTGCTTGGACGAATCCAGCAGCGCCTTGGACGGAATGCAGCCGACGTTGAGGCAGGTGCCGCCGAGGGCGGGCTTGCCGTCCTTGCCGATGAAGGCGTCCACGCAGGCGGTCTTGAGGCCGAGCTGCGCGGCGCGGATCGCCGCGACGTAGCCGGCAGGGCCGGCGCCGATCACCACGACGTCAAAGTGCTGTTCGCTCATCTTGTATTCCTGGTTGGTCAGTCGGCGGCGGCGGTTGGCGGCAGGCTCGCGGCGAGCTTCTGTATGTAGTCGCCGTGACGCTCGAACAAGGCTTTGGCCTTGTCGAGCGCGGCAAGACATTGGTCGGCGGTCGGATTGTGTTCGACGTGCGCGGGCGGCTGCGGCCGGAGCTCGAAGTGCGCGAGCACGCGATGCATGGCGACCGCATTCGGCGAATCCGTGAGCGCGTCGTAAGCCTTGGCGAACACCGGGTGTTCATGGTCGCAGTTGCCGATGTCGATATCGGAAATCGCGTTGAATTCGTCGAGGATGCCGGTCATGCGCGCACGCGCAGCCGGATCGGGCGCCGCCGTCGCGACGCCCGCGAAGACGGCCAGCGCCGCCGCGATGAGCAGGCCGGCCGTTTTCATCAGAGACCCAGCAGCATCTTGGCCGGATTCTCGAGCTGGTTCTTGATGTCGACGAGGAACAGCACTGCGTCCTTGCCGTCGATGATGCGGTGATCGTAGGACAGTGCGACGTACATCATCGGCGCCGCGACGACCTGGCCGTTCTCGACGATCGCGCGATCCTTGATCGCGTGCATGCCGAGGATGGCGCTCTGCGGCGGATTGACGATCGGCGTGGAGAACAGCGAACCGAAGGTGCCGCCGTTGGTGATCGTGAACGTGCCGCCGGCGAGATCGTCGAGCGTGAGACCGCCTTCGCGCGCTTTCTTCGCGTAGCCCGCGATCTGCTTCTCGACGTCGGCGAAGCTCAGGTTCTGCGCATCGCGCAGCACCGGCGTCACGAGACCCTTGTCGGTCGACACGGCGACCGAGATGTCCTGGTAGCCGTGATAGATCACGTCGTTGCCGTCGACCGACGCGTTGATGATCGGATGGCGCTTGAGCGCCTCGCACGCGGCCTTCACGAAGAAGCTCATGAAGCCGAGCTTGATGCCGTGCGTCTTCTCGAACTGTTCGACCAGTTCCTTGCGCATGGCCATGACCTTGCCGAGGTTGACCTCGTTGAACGAGGTCAGCATCGCGATCGAGTTCTTCGACTGCATCAGGCGTTCGGCGATCTTCGCGCGCATGCGCGTCATCGGCACGCGTTCTTCCGGACGCGAGCCCGGTGTCGGCTTCGCGGCGGGAGCCGACGCGCTCGCGGCCGGTGCGTTGGTTGCGGCCGGCGCGGCGGTGCCGCCCGAACGCATGAAGTTGACGAGATCCTCCTTCGTCACGCGGCTGTCGCGGCCGGTGCCGGCGACGTTCGCCGGATCGATCGCGTTCTCGCTCGCGACGCGGCGGCCGGCCGGCGACAGATCGTCGACCTTCGCGGCCGGCGCAGCGGCAGCGGCCGGGGCCGCGGCCTTCGGCGCTTCCGCGGCGGGCGCGGCAGCAGCAGGGGTCGGCGCGGCCGCGGCCGCACCTTCTTCGATCACCGCGATGATTTCCTGCGAGTTGACCGTGTCGCCGGTCTGGCGACGGATTTCCTTGAGCACGCCATCGGCCGGAGCCGGCACTTCGAGGACGACCTTGTCGGTTTCCAGATCGACCAGGTTTTCGTCGCGCTTGACCGCGTCGCCGGCTTTCTTGTGCCAGGTCGCGATGGTCGCGTCGGAAACGGATTCGGGCAGAACCGGGACTTTGACTTCGATGGTCATACTTCTTACTCCGAGGCGTGATCAGTGCCGATCGGCGCGACCAGCGCCTGCTCGACCAGGGCCGCCTGTTCGGCGACGTGGGTGTTGTGGTGACCGCAGGCCGGCGCCGGCGAGCGCGAACGGCCGGCGTAGCTGAGGCTGTGTTCCGCGCCGAGGCAGGCGCGCAGGTGATGCTGGATCTGGTACCAGGCACCCTGGTTCATCGGCTCCTCCTGACACCAGACGACTTCCTTCGCGGCCGGATACTTGGCCAGCTGCGCCTTCACTTCGGTGCGCGGGAACGGATAGAGCTGCTCGACGCGGATGATCGCGACGTCGCTGATGCCGCGCTTCTCGCATTCGTCGACGAGATCGAAATAGACCTTGCCCGAGCAGAGCACGGCGCGGCGCACCTTCTGGCCCGGCTTGGCGGTGGAGTCGCCGATCACGAGCTGGAAGCCGCCGTTGGCGAGATCGTCGAGCGAAGACACCGCAAGCTTGTGACGCAGCAGCGACTTCGGCGTCATGACCACGAGCGGCTTGCGGCAGTCGCGCACCATCTGGCGGCGGATCATGTGGAACGCCTGCGCCGGCGTCGTCGGTACGCAAACCTGCATGTTGTTGAGTGCGCACAGTTGCAGGAAGCGCTCGAGGCGCGCGGAGGAGTGCTCCGGGCCCTGGCCTTCGTAACCGTGCGGCAGGAACAGTGCGAGGCTCGACAGGCGGCCCCACTTGGCTTCGCCCGAACTGATGAACTGGTCGATGACGACCTGGGCGCCGTTGGCGAAGTCGCCGAACTGGCCTTCCCAGATCACGAGCGTGTTCGGCTCGGACGTGGAGAAACCGTACTCGAACGCCATGACGGCTTCTTCGCTGAGCACCGAGTCGATGACTTCGACGTTGGCACCGGCGCGCACGTGGCCGAGCGGCAGGTAGGTGCCGTCGGTCTTCTGGTCGTGCAGCACCGCGTGGCGGTGGAAGAACGTGCCGCGGCCGACGTCCTGACCGACCACGCGCAGGTCATGGCCTTCGGCGATCAAGGTCGCGTAGGCGAGGTTCTCGGCGAAGCCCCAGTCCAGCGGCTGCTGGCCCGCGGCCATCTTCGCGCGGTCCTCGTAGATCTTCGCGACGCGCGGATGCAGCACGAGCTCGGCCGGGAGGTTCAGGATGCTCTGGCTCAGCGCGACGAGCTTGTCCTTGGCCACGCCGGTGCGGTGCGGCGCGTCGAGCTTGCCATCGATGAACTTCGACCAGTCGAGCGCATACGGATCCTTGAACTCCGGATCGAGCTCGGCCACCGGCAGTCCGGATTCGAGCTTCTTGCGGTAGCCGTCGACGAGCGCCTGCGCGTCGCCGTCCTTGATCACGCCGGCCGCCGCGAGCTTTTGCGCGTAGAGGTCGCGCGTGGTCTGGCGCGCGCGGATGATCTGGTACATGACCGGCTGCGTGGCCGCGGGTTCGTCGGCCTCGTTGTGGCCGTGACGGCGATAGCAGACGAGGTCGATGACGACGTCGCGCTTGAACTTCTGGCGATAGTCGAACGCGAGGCGGGCGACGAACAGCACGGCTTCCGGGTCGTCGCCGTTCACGTGGAACACCGGCGCATTGACCATCTTCGCGACGTCGGTGCAGTAGTAGGTACTGCGCGCGTCCTGCGGATTCGAGGTCGTGAAGCCGACCTGATTGTTGACGACGATGTGCACCGTGCCGCCGACCGCGAAACCGCGCGCCTGCGACATGTTGAACAGCTCCATCACGACGCCCTGGCCGGCGAAGGCCGCGTCGCCGTGGATCAGCACCGGCATGACCTGGCCGCGGTCCGCGTCGCCGCGGCGCGTCTGGCGCGCGCGCACGGAGCCGGCCACGACCGGATCGACGATTTCGAGATGCGACGGATTGAACGCGAGCGCCAGATGGACCGTATGACCGGTCGTGCGGATGTCGGCCGAGAAGCCCATGTGGTACTTCACGTCGCCCGAATGTGCCGGATCGTCCGGATGGTCGAACTTGCCTTCGAATTCGGCGAACAGCTTCTGCGGCGCCTTGCCCAGCGTGTTCACGAGCACGTTGAGGCGGCCGCGGTGGGCCATGCCGAGGACCATGTCCTTGACGCCGTCGGCGCCGCTCTGGCGCACCAGCTCGTCGACGAGCGGGATCAGGCTGTCGCCGCCTTCGAGCGAGAAGCGCTTCTGACCGACGTATTTCGTGTGGAGATAGCGCTCGAGGCCTTCGGCGGCGGTCAGGCGTTCGAGCAGGCGCCTCTTGTCATCGGCGCCGAGGCCGAAGTTGCCGGCGGCCTTTTCGAGCTGTTCGTGGACCCAGCGCCGCTGCACGGCGTCGCTGATGTGCATGAATTCCACGCCGATCGTGCCGGCGTAGGTCGCCTTCAGTAGCGCGACGAGTTCCTTGAGCTTGAGCCGCTGCGGGCCGGCCAGCGATCCGGTGTTGAATTCGGTGTCGAGATCGGCGTTGTCGAGGCCGTGAAAGCCGAGTTCGAGATCCGGCGCCGGCAGTTTTTCGGCGAGGCCGAGCGGATCGAGCGAGGCGGCCAGGTGTCCGCGCGAACGATACGCGGTGACGAGCTTGAGGACGGCGGCCTGTTTTTGCGCCTTGGCGTCGTCGAGCGGTGCGACGGCAAGCGGCGCGGCCGCGCGGCCGTTGCGTTTCTGCGCGGCGTCGATGCGAGCGATGGCATCGGTATGGGATCTGTCGTCGCGGCCCTTGAAGCCGTCGAAATAGCGCTGCCACTCGGGCGATACCGAAGCGGGATCGCGCAGCCAGGATTCGTAGAGGTCTTCGATAAACGCGGCGTTGCCGCCGGACAGTTGGGAGGTATCACGGAACAACTGGATCAGGTTCGCGCTCACGTCGGGGATCACCGGGATGTGGTGCTGGCTGCACGTCGGAAAGGCTCGATCGGCTCGATCGAAACCCGCGGATTATACGCTGATCGTGTTGCGCCGCGGCAAGGCGACGTTCGTCATAAGTCCGTAGATTTCGGCCGATTTTCGTCTGCCGTGCCGTGCGCGCTACAGGTGCAGTTCACGCAGGCCCGGCGGCGGCAGGGAACGCTCCCAGACCTGGTTGAAGTATTCCCGGAGCTGGGCATGGCGGCCGGGCGCGTAGGTCTTGGCCTCGCCCTCGAAACGGCTGCCCAGCGCGCGGAAGTAGTAGCCGCGCCGGTCCGTTATCAGGAAGGCCGACGGGTATTGCAGGTCTTCTTCGACGTCGGGCGTGCGGAACTGGAACACGCTCGGGAGCCGGTGCGCGAGGTGGATCAGCCGGTGGCCGTCGGCGACCGCCGGAGCCGGCGCCTGTACGATCACGCGGATCGATGCGCCGCGACCGGCGGTGCCGATCCGCTTGAGCGCCTCGAGCACGGCTTCCTGGTCGTACAGTGCCGCTTCGAGATCGCGCGTGTAGATGCAGAGCTCGCGTTTGGTCGCGTGCAGCAGTTCGAGCACCGCCGCGACGGCCTGTTCGCGGTTTTCCACGGCGATCGTACGCGGCTCCGGCGTCTCGTCGAGCTGGCTGCCGGGTTGGTAGCTGGCATCGGGCGGCTCGAGTTCGATGCGCATCATCCGGTGCGGGATGCCGCACTCGATGAATTCGTCGCCGTAGGGTTCGAAACCGAAGCGCTGGTAGAACGGAATCGCGTAGCTCTGTGCATGCATCTCGAGCGCGGGGCGGTGCTGCGTGCGAGCGCGCTCGATCAGCGTGCGCATGATCGCGGCGCCCACGTTGTGGCCGCGCCAGGATTCCAGCACGGCCATGCGGCCGATCTTGTCGTCCGGCGTGAGCCGGCCCGTGCCGATCGGTTTGCCGTCGTTGTCGCGCGCGATCACGTGGATCGAGCGCGCGTCGAGCTCATCCCATTCCTCGTCTTCGGGGATGTTCTGGCCGAGGATGAACACCTCGGTGCGAACGAATTTCAGGTCGGCCTGGTCGACGTTCCAGTCGGCCGGTTCGACACGAAAGCGGTCCTCGATCATCGGCGGCTCCGGCGTTGCGGACGGGTCAGTACGAGCTGGCCTGCGTTGATCAGGGCCAGCAGCACGCGGCGGTCGGCCGCAGCCAGTGCGACGGCATCGGCGGCGGCGATCTCGCGCTGCTCGCAGATCAGGCGCGCGAGCGCGACAGAGCAGGTGTGGCTGCTGCCGGCGACATACAAGGTTGCCGATCGTGCGCGTTTGGTCCAGGCCGTCCGTGCCCACGGGAAGCGCACGATCCCTGCGCCTTTGGCCAGCGCCGCGTCGAGGTCGCTCTCCGTCGTGGCACGCGGCGGCGCGAGCGCGGTCTGCGCGCTGCGATACCCGGTGATGTAGCGGCCGAACCATTCGTGCAGTTGCGCATCCGGCAGTTCGCGCAGGGCGGCGACCGCACGCTCGACGCGGGCCAGCGCGGCGGCGTCGATCTCGTACGGGTCGCGTGCGGGTGCGAGATCGGGGTCGGTGTAGCGATCGTCCTCGCTGAGCGGTTCGACGAGGCTGTCGACGAGATCGCCGAGCATTTCGGCGATCGCCGGCGCACGCATGCCGACTGACAGCGTCATGCAGGCGCCGACTGCGACACCGTCGTGGGCGAAGCCCGGCGGCAGGTAGAGCACGTCGCCGGGGTCGAGCACCCAGTCGTGCGTCGGCGCGAATTCGGCGAGGATCTTGAGTTCGAGCTCGGGACGAAACGCCTTGGGCGCCTGCGGATCGTCGCTGATGCGCCAGCGGCGCCGGCCCAGGCCCTGCACGAGGAACACGTCGTACTGGTCGACATGCGCGCCGACGCCGCCGCCGTCGACCGCGTAGGAAATCATGACGTCGTCGACACGCCAGCGCGGCAGGAAGCGGAAGCGCTCGAGCAGGGCGGCAACGTCCATGTCCCACTTGTCGACGTCCTGCACGAGCAGGGTCCAGTGCGTCTTCGGCAGCTTCGCGAACACGCCTTCGTCGAGCGGCCCCGTCGTCACGTTCCAGCGATCGCGTTTCGGATCGCGCACGATCAGCCGCGACAGCGCGGCCTCCTCGCAGGCGAGGCCGGCGAGATCTTCCGGCGTGATCGGCGGTGCGAAGCCGGCCAGTGCGCCGCGGATCAGCAGCGGCCGCTTCTGCCAGTAGTCGCGCAGGAAGTCTGCGGGCGGCATGCCGAGCGGCTGG
>CAMLSI010000141.1 GCA_946482585.1 uncultured Lysobacteraceae bacterium | reverse complement strand
GCAGCGGGAAGGTCTTGATCGGTCCGTCCGCGCTCGCGAGCCGGCCGTTGATGTTTTTTTCCTTGAAGAAGCGTTCGACGCGCAGGTTGTGCATCAGGTTGTCGGTGTAGTACGGCGGCACATGGCAGGTGGAACATTTGCCTTTGCCGAAAAATACCTCCTGCCCGCGCAGCTCGGCTTCGCTCGCCTTCTTCGGATCGAGCCTGCCGTCCCAGGCGAGCTTCGGCGCCGGCGGGAAATCGAGCAGTGCCTGGAATTCGGCCATGAAATGCACCTGGCTGCCGCGCTCGAGAATGTTCACGCCCTTCTTCGTCGCGATGACCGGATCGCCGTCGAAGTACGCCGCGCGCTGCTCGAACTCGGTGAAGTCCTCGATGGTCTTCAGCGCGCGTTGCGAACCGAACAGGCGCTGGATGCCGTTCCCGCGCAGGCTCGGCGTGTCGATGCGATGCCGGTGTTCCTGCGGGCGGATGTCGCCGACCAGATGCGTCGCCGCATTGGTATGGCCGTTGGCATGGCAGTCGAAACAGGCGACGCCGAGGCTCGGCCGCTCCGAACGGCGATCGGCGGTCAGATTGAACTGCTGCTGCGGAAACGGCACGACGAGCAGCCGCAGTCCTTCCAGCTGCTTCGGATTGAGCACGCCGTTGAACAACTCGTAGAAGTTGTCCGAAGTCACGAGCTTGCCCTTGGACACGTCGCCGAGATCGGGCCGCGTCGTCAGGTAGATCGGCGCCGGGAACTCCGGCAGCAGATGGTCGGGCAGGTCGAAATCGAGATCGAAGCGCGTGAGGTCGCGGCGCGCCTGCTTGTTGACTTCATCGATCTGGAACTTCGGGAACAGCATGCCGCCTTCGCCGTGATTCGGATGCGGCAGCGGATAGAAGCCGGTGGGCCAGAGATCCTTGTTCCTGATCTCCTCGGGTGTCATCGCGGCGAGCGCGTCCCAGCTCTGGCCGGCTCTGAGTTTCGCGCGGACGCCCTCCTGCACGGCTTTCCCGCGCGACATGGTCACGCCGCTCGCGGGACGGTTGGCGAGGTCGTAGCGTTCGGCGAGCAGTGCGGCGTGACGCTGCTCGATCTGCGCTTTCTGCGACTTCATGCGCGCCATCACGCTGCCGAAGTCGTCTTCGATGACGCTGGTATAGCTCGTAGGCTTGCTGGTCGCGGCGGGTTCGGCGGCAAACGCGCCGCCGGCGAGCACGCACGTCAAGGTCAGGCTGGCTATCGCGGGGAATTGCGTGGACCTGTTCATGGAGCCTCCGGATTCAGTGTGGCTGAGGCGGGTCCCCTGATCTGCCGCTAGCGGCGGCCCCGCGAGCATGGTCGCCTGCGCGCTTGTATACCAATCAACCGATTCGATGGTTTCGATTGAGCGCGTCAATGCTGCTCTGCGGCATCGAAATCCACGGCGGCAGAGTCCGGTACGACGTAGCCGACGGCGAAAAAGGCGCTATGCTGGGCGTCGTTTTTTCGCCACAGGGGCGGACATGGCATCCGGACACATCCTCGTCGTCGACGACGAGCCCGATATCCGCGGCCTCGTGCAGGACATCCTGCAGGACGAGGGTTATCAGGTCAGCGTGGCGGAAAATGCGGCGGCGGCGCGCGAATTGCGCCGACAGATCCGCCCCGACGCGATCCTGCTCGATATCTGGATGCCGGACACCGACGGCATCAGTCTGCTGCGCGAATGGTCCGAGCGCGGCGGGCTCAGTTGCCCGGTCATCATGATTTCAGGCCATGGCACGGTGGAGACCGCCGTCGAAGCCACGCGGCTGGGCGCCTACGATTTCGTCGAGAAACCGCTGTCGCTCGCGAAGCTGCTGCTGACCGTCGAGCGCGCGCTCGAGGCGAGCCGGCTCAAGCGCGAGAACGAAGGCCTGAAGCGGCAGGTGCCCGTGCCGCTCGAACCGGTCGGTTCCTCGCGCGTGATGCAGGCACTGCGCGGCCAGCTCGAACGCATGGCCGGTCACGATACCTGGGTGCTGCTCAGCGGCGAAGCCGGCAGCGGCAAGGAATCGCTCGCGCGCTGGCTGCACGAAAAGAGCGCGCGGCGCAGCGGTCCGTTCGTGACCGTCGCATCGGGTTCGATCGCGCGCGACCATGCCGCGCAGACGCTGTTCGGCGCGGAGGACGGCGGCAGCGTGCAGCTCGGCCTGCTCGAACAGGCCAATGGCGGCACGCTGTATCTCGACGAGGTCGCCGAACTCGATCCGGAAATGCAGTTGCGGCTGTCCTCGACACTGGAACGCCGTGCGCTGATCCGTTGCGGCGGTCGCGAACCGGTGGGACTGGATCTGCGTGTGATCGCGGCGACCGCTCAGGATCTGGACAATCTCGTCGCGGTGGGGCGCTTCCGCGAAGAGCTCTACTACCAGCTCAAGGTCGTGCCGCTCACGGTGCCGGCGCTGCGCGAGCGCGTCGAGGACGTGCCCGAGTTGCTGCAGTACTACGCGGATTTCTTTTCCAATCGCGACAAGTTGCCCTATCGCATTTTCCCGGTCTCGGTGCAGAACCGTCTGCGCAACTACGGCTGGCCCGGCAACCTGCGCGAGCTGCGCAACCTCGTGCAGCGCCTGCTCATCCTCGGCGCCGCGCCCGAAGTCGAGCTCGCCGAGGTCGAACAGGCGCTCAGCGGCAACGCGCCGGCCGTGCGTGCGGCCGCGCGCGGCGGCGACGGGTTCGATATCGATTTCGGCCTGTCGCTGCGCGAGGCGCGCGAGCAGTTCGAACGCGCCTACCTGCTGCGCCAGTTGCAGGAAACCGGCGGCAGCGTGGGCAAGCTCGCGAAGCTCGTCGGCATGGAGCGGACCCATCTGTACCGCAAGCTCCGCGATCTGGGGGTCGATGTGAAGGCGAGTTCGCGCGAGGATTGACACGTCGTTGCGGGGGGCAGGGGGAACGCGTGCGCGAGAGCGAAGAACCGACGATAGCCGATGGCGCCGGCGCGGCCGCCGATGAGCCGCTGCCGGAACGGATAGGTCCTTACCGGGTTCTCGGCCTGCTCGGCGAAGGCGCCATGGGACGCGTCTACCGCGCGCGGGAAAGCCAGCCGCCGCGCGACGTCGCGCTCAAGGTCATGCATGCGCTGGGGCGCAATGCGCTGACGCGCTTCCGGCGCGAGGTCGAACTGCTCGCGCAGCTGGAACATCCGGGCATCGCGCGCCTGTATGCGGCCAGCGATCCAGCCGACGAACAGCGTGCGCCGCCATGGCTCGCGCTCGAATACGTGCGCGGCCACGACCTCATGACACACGCGCGCCGCGCGGAGCTCGGCCTCGATGCGCGCCTGCACCTGCTGGTCGAGGTCTGCCGCGCCGTGCATTACGCGCACGGCCGTGGCGTGATTCACCGCGACCTCAAGCCGGGCAACATCCTTGTCGACGAGAACGGCCAGCCCAAGGTGCTCGATTTCGGCATCGCGCGACTCGCCGACGGACTGTCGCGCGAGGTCACGCAGCTCGGCCAGGTGCTCGGCACCGTGCCGTACATGAGTCCGGAACAGTTGTCGGGCAACGGCGCGCAGGTCGATGCGCGCAGCGATGTCTACGCGCTGGGCTGCATCGCCTACGAACTCATCGGCGGCAGCCTGCCGCATCCGCAATTGTCGACCTCGACCTTGTTCGAAGCCATCGACATCGTGCGGCACCAGGCGCCGCTGCCGCTGGGACGGCTCGCGCCCGCGGCAGACGGTGACCTCGACACCGTGGTCATGAAGGCGCTCGCGAGCGAACCCGGACAGCGCTACGGCTCCGCGGCTGAATTCGCCGCGGATCTGCAGCGCGTGCGCGAACATCGGCCGATCGACGCCCGGCCGCCGACGCTCGGCTATCTGCTCGCGCGTTTCGTGCGGCGCCATCGCCTCGCGAGCGCCGCCGCGGCGCTCGCCGTGTCCGCGCTGGTCGTCGCGAGCGTCGTGTCGTTGCGGCTGGCCTGGTCCGAAGCCGCGGCGCGGCGCGAAGCCGAAATCCGCGCGACCGAGGCCGATGCGGTCAACGGCTTTCTCGAACGCATGCTCGTGTCGGCCGATCCGGAGCGCAGCCAGGGCGGCGACGTGACCGTGCGCAGCGTGCTCGACGCAGCGCAGGCCGAACTGCCGCAGGCGGGACTCGCGCCGCTCGCGGCCGCGCGCGTGAACCTCACGCTCGCGACGAGCCTGCTCAAGCTCGGCGAGGCAGCGCGCGCGCAGACCTTGTTCGCGCAGGCGCTCGCCTCGCTCGATGCCGGCGCGCCGGTCGAGCTGCGCGATGCGCTTCAGGTCGGTGAAGCGCGCGCGCTCTACGCGCAGCAGAAGTACGCCGAGGCCGACGCGCTGCTCGAGCCGCTGCTCGCGCGCACGTTGCCGGCCGTGCAGCCGGCGATCCGCATCGATGCGCAGCTCGCACAGGCCGAAGGGCTGCTTGCGCAGGGCAAGTCCGAGGCCGCGGAGCGGCGGCTGCGGCCGCTGTTGCGCGATGCGCAGCGCGAGCTCGGCGACAGTCACGCGCTGAGCCTTGCCGTCAGCCAGAATCTCGGCTCGACCCTGCGGCTCGCGGGTCGCTACGACGAAGCGATCGACCTGGCGCGCGCGTCGCTCGCGGTGCACCTGGCCAAGGTCGGTGCCGATCATCCGCGCACGCTCAAGGTGCGCAGCCTGCTCGGCGCGCTGTACGAGCTCAAGAACGACGACGCCGCGGCGGGAGCGGAGTTCCGCGAAGTCATCGCGGTGCGCACGCGCGTGCTCGGCGCGGCACATCCGGAAACCGTCAAT
This sequence comes from uncultured Lysobacteraceae bacterium, assembly GCA_946482585.1. The sequence continues at coordinate 6,230 of CAMLSI010000141.1, read as the reverse complement.
GCGCAGCAGGCGCTGGCGTCGTTCCTGGTGCGTCGCGGCGAATCCGAGAGCGGCATCGCGCTGATCCGCGACGTGCTCCAAGCGCGCCGGCTGCGCGGCGAGGACGACACGCCGAACAACTTGCTCGCGCGCAACGTGCTCGCCTATGCGTTCGAAGACCTCGGCCGGCTCGCCGAGGCCGAGGCGGAACTGCGCCGCGTCGTCGCTGCGCAGAGCCGCGACGGCGGGCCCGCGAATGCCGATGCGATCGGTCCGCGCAACAACCTGGCGATGCTGCTGCTCAAGCAGAAGCGCCCGCAGGACGCGATCGTCGAATTCGACGCGCTGGCCGTGTGGATGCGGGCGAACCTGCCCGCAGGGCATCCGTATCTCGCGATTCTCGCGAGCAATCGCGGCGAGTGCCTGATGCAACTCGGCCGCTGGGACGAAGCGCGAAGCGCGCTGACCGACGCGCATCGCGATCTGGCTGCGAAGTTCGGCGCCAATCACGAGCGCACGCGCACCGCGGCGACGCGGCTCGCGGCGGCGTATCGGCATTTCGGCGACGATGCCGCCGCCGATGCGCTGGGCGCAGGCGGCGGGCCGTGAACGAGGCGCTGCTCGCGCTGTTCGGCATCGTGCTGCTGGTGCTCGCCGTGAGCTGGCGGCGCGAGCGCCGCGCGCATGCATGCACGCTCGCCGCGCTCGAACAGGAACGCGCCGCACGCGAGCGTGAGATCGGCGAGCGCGCCGCGGCGCAGGAGCGCGAGCGCATCTATCACGATCTGCACGACGACCTCGGCGCGAAGCTGCTCGGACTCATCCATGGCGCCACCACGCCGCAACAGGCCGATCAGGCGCGCGCCGTGCTGCAGGATCTGCGCGACACCGTGAGCCGTTCGCGCGGCACGCCGGGCACGCTCGCCGATGTCCTCGCCGACATCCGCAACGAAGCGCGTCAGCGGCTAGCGGCCGCACGGATCGAGCTCGCCTGGAACGAAGCCGACACGCTGCCCGATCCGCCGCTGCGCAGCGAGCAGTCGCTGCACTTGCACCGCATCGTGCGCGAGGCGATCAGCAACACGATCCGGCACGCGCAGGCTGCGTCGCTGCGCGTGCGCGTCGCCTGCCGCGGCAACGAGCTGCTGCTCGAACTGACCGACGACGGACATCGCGTGGACGCCGAAGGCAGCGGCACGCGTGGCATGCGTCAGCGCGCGCACGAATTGGCCGGCGACATCCGTTGGACCGAAGGCACGGCCGGCGGTACCAAGGTCGTGCTGGCATTCCCGTTGCCGGCAGCGGCAGGATAGGGCGATGGAGATGCAGCGCGCGCTGGTCGTGGACGATCTCGCCGGCAGCCGCGAATGGCTGTCGCGCGCGCTGACGCTCGCGTTCGACGGCATCGTCGTGCAGCAGGCCGCGACCCTGGCCGAAGCCCTCGCGCTGATCGATCCGCCGCCGCCGCTGGCGCTGATCGATCTCGGGCTGCCCGACGGCAGCGGCGTGCGCCTGATCGAAGCCTTGCGCGCGCAGCCCGGCCACACGCTCTGTATCGTCGCGACCGTGTTCGACGACGACGCGCACCTGTTTCCCGCGCTGCGCGCCGGCGCCGACGGATACGTGCTCAAGGACCAGTCGCCCGAGACGCTGGCCGAGATGCTGCGCGGTATCGCCGCGGGACAGCCGCCGCTGTCGCCATCGATCGCGCGGCGCCTGCTGCGTCATTTCCAGCCCGAGCCGGAACCGGTCGCCGCCGGCGAGGCATTGACCGCACGCGAGACCGACGTGCTGCGTCTCGTCGCGAAGGGACTCACCGTCGCCGAAGTCGCGACCATGCTCGACCTGTCGCGGCATACCGTCGCCGGATACCTCAAGGCGATCTATCGCAAGCTCAGCGTGAGCTCGCGCGCCGAGGCCGCGCTCGAAGCGACGCGGCGCGGTCTCGTCGGTCGCTATTGAGTCCCGCGGTTTCGGACACGCCGCGCCCGAGGGCGCGGCACGCGGCCGCCGCCGTCAGTGGCCGCGACGCCAGGCGAGCAGGCCGCTCGCCGCGAGCAGCAGCGCCATGAGCAGCATGCCGAGGCGATCGAGCGCGGGTACCGGCACGCGCGCCGGCGGTACGCCGCCGCCGCCGACCGGCGCGGAACCGAAGCCATCGACATAGACATAGCCCGCGTGTCCGCTCAGCGAGCAGTCCGCGCCGACCACGGTCAGGGAGATCTGCTGGCCGACCGCGCTCGCGGGCAGTACGGCGTCGACATTCTGGAAAGGTAGATACTTCCACGTTCCCGTGCCCTGCTGGAACGTGACGCCGGGCTGGCCCGAGTACGCGAACTGTTCGAACAGGACGCTGTTGTCGGCGACGTTGCGCACGACCACGTAGAAATAGGGCTGCTGTTCGGGCGAATGCGCCGGGTCGTCGAGCACGGGCGCGAAGGAGAAGCGCAGATGCGGCAGGCCGTCGGCGGGATCGACGTCGGCCGCGGTGATCGTGTCGGTCTGGCTCATCGTCGTCAGCAGCGCACCGGTGCTTTCGTCGTTGATCTTGGCGGTGAAGCCGCCGACGCGCGGCAACGTGATGCCCGGCGCCCGCGGATCGGCGACGGCGCCGACCACGCTGGCCGGACCGGCCGCGCCCGGCGTGATCTGCACGCTGGCGCCGGTGAAGGGCGGTGGGCCGGCAAGACCGGGATTGGTGCCGCCGCCGAGCGTCCAGCCGGCGAAGCTGTTCTGTTCGAACCCGCCGTTGACGAATACGGCGTGGCTGGCGCCGGCGCAGGCCAGCAGGGAAACGGCGGCGATCAGGCGGATCGGATGGCGCATGAGAACTCCAGAGCGGAAGGGGCCGCCGCAGGCGGCATGAAGATGACCGGATTCATTCGACGGCCTGCAGCAGGCTGCTGCCGACCGCGATGCGCACGCCCGGCAGCGTCTGCTGCGCGGCCGCGAGCACCGCCGCGCGTTCGGTCGACGGTGCATCGCGCATCAGGTCGAAGCCGATCGCGAACTGGCCTGCGCGGCCGAGTTCCGCGCCGCGCAGGCTGCGTGCGATACAGGGATTGCCGCGAACGCAGCCGTTCTCGTGCACGCGCAGCACGCGTTGGCGCCAGCGCTCGACACCGGCAGCATCGGTGCCCGGCGGAAACACCGCGACGTAGTCGAACCGGGTTGCCGTATCGACGCGCGCGTCGGCCGCGGTATCCGGCGAGCTGCGCCAGGCAAGCAGTGCGAGCACTGCTGCGGCCGCGAACAGCGCGAGTCCCACCGCGCGCCGCGGGATCGCCTTTCTCCGGCGCAGCCGCGTCCGTTCCTGCCGGTCGGCCGGCAAGCTCAGCTCGTTCATGGAGTTCCCCTGTTGCCGGGCAGCGATGGACGCTGCCGTATGCGGGGATGGTAGGAACCCGTACCGCGTTACCGTACCCCGCGTTCAGGGGGAGTGCGGTGTCGCTTCAACCGCGCCAGTAAGGATTGGGTTCGCTCGGATCCGGTCGGAACTGGAACCGTTTGTAGTGCCACTGATACTGCTCGAACGCGAGGTTCACGCAGTCTTCGACGCCGCGGTTCAGTGCGGCGACGGCGCGGTCGAGGTCGTTCGAGCCGATCTCGGGCGGCGCCGCATGGAAGCGGATGCGGAAGCCCCGCCCGCGCGGCAGGCGCTCGGCGAAGGCGAACAGCACGGTCGCGCCGGTGCGCTGGGCCAGGCGCGAAACCAGCACCATGGTCAGCGCCGGCACGCCGAAGAACGGCGCGAACACGCCTTCGCCCTGCTTGGGCTGCTGATCCGGCAGGATGCCGACCACGCCGCCGGCCTGCAGGCGCTTGTACAGCGTGCGCACGCCGGCGCCTTCGGCGCGGACCTGCTCGGGATTCAGCGCACCGCGGGCCTTGAGCAGCAGCGGCTCCAGCGCCGCATGGCGCGGCGGCCGGTAGACGATGGCGAGGTCAGTGCGGCTGCAGAGCCAGAAATTCAGCAGCTCCCAGCAGCCCAGGTGCGGCGCGGCGACGATGAGGCCGCGCTGAGAGGTCAGCGCCTCGCGAAACAGTTCTTCACCATCGACCTCGCGGACCAGTGCCAGCGCGTTTTCCGGCCCTGCGCCCCAGATCTTCGCGATTTCGGTCACCGATTTGCCGGTTTCGAGCAGGGTGCGTCGCGCTGTCCGTTGACGCTCCTTTTCGCCGTATTGCGTATGTACGAAGGCCAGGTTCACTTCGGTGTGGTGGCGCAGCTTGCCGCCGGACCACCACAGCAGTCGTCCCAGCAATGCACCGAGCCCGTGCAGCACGCGCAGCGGCAGCCGGCCGGTCAGACGAAGCAGGAAATAGAGAATGGCGAGGGGAAGGCGCATGCGAACCGCGGATGGTAACGGTCGGATTGACCCGCTGGCCATGCTTGCGCACCATCGCGTCCCCCCGAAATCCGAGGAAGGCCATGATCGCCCTGATCCAGCGCGTCGATTCGGCGCGCGTCGACGTCGACGGCACGACCGTGGGAGCGATCGGCCCGGGCCTGCTGGCCCTGGTGGCGGTGCAGCCGGGCGATGGCGAAACGCAGACCGTACGGATGCTGCAGCGCCTGCTCGGCTATCGCGTGTTCGGCGACGAGGCCGGGCGCATGAACCGCTCGCTGGCCGATACCGGCGGCGGCCTGCTGCTGGTGTCCCAGTTCACGCTGGCCGCCGACACGGATTCGGGCATGCGGCCGAGCTTCACGAGTGCCGCGGCTCCGGCGGAGGCGCAGCGCTGGTTCGACCGTCTCGTCGAACTGGCGCGGAATGCCCACGCCGGGGTGGAAACCGGGCGTTTCGGCGCCCATATGCAGGTCCATCTCGTCAACGACGGACCTGTCACGTTTCGCCTCGAAGTACGTTGAACTGTGTGAGAGGCCGATACGCCAGAGAACGCTATGCCTCGTCAGACCCGGGCGCCGGGCACCCTTGACAGGCTTCCTATAATCCAAAGTCTTGCCCCCAGCCGAGCCCCCATGGCCATCGAGAACACCAACCAGGACCAGCAGTCCGACCTGAAGCTCCTCATCGTGAAGGGGCGCGAGCAGGGCTACCTGACCTACGCCGAAGTCAACGACCACCTGCCGGACGATATCGTCGATCCCGAACAGATCGAAGACATCATCGGCATGATCAACGGCATGGGCATCGAGGTGCACGAAACCGCACCCGAAGGCGAAATGCTGCCGCAGGACGCGCCGTCGGCCGTCGCCGACGACGAAACCGCCACCGAGGAAGCCGTCGCCATCCTCGCCGCTGTCGATGCCGAAGTCGGCCGCACCACCGATCCCGTGCGCATGTACATGCGCGAAATGGGCACGGTCGAACTGCTGACGCGCGAGGGCGAAATCGCGATCGCCAAGCGCATCGAAGAGGGTCTCAACGCGGTCCAGACCGCGCTGGCCAGCTTCCCGTGGTCGATCCAGCTGCTCATCGAGGAATACGACCAGCACCTCGAAGGCAAGCGCCGCCTGTCCGAAGTCATCGCCGGCTTCGCTGACGTGGAAGAACCGCAGCCCGCGATCAGCGAGGAAATGCTCGAGTCCGACGAAGTCGCCGGCGCGCCGGCCGCGAAGGACGAAGAAGACGAATCGGGCGAGGGCGGCGAAGAAGCCGGCCCCGGCGAGACCGGTCCCGATCCGGTCGAAGTCGCCCGCCGCCTGGACGAGCTGCGTCAGCACTACGCGAAGTTCCAGAAGACCGCCGAGAAGTACGGCCTCGGCGACAAGAAGGCGCAGAAGCTGCGCGAGCAGATGGCCGAGGACTTCCTCAAGCTGAAGCTGCCGGCCATCATGATCGACAGCTTCGTCAAGAAGCTGCGCGATGTCGTCGGCAACATCCGCAACCACGAACGCATCATCATGGACCTCTGCGTGAAGTTCGCGAAGATGCCGCGCAAGGACTTCCTGCGCGCGTTCCCGGGTCATGAGATCGATCTCGACTGGACCGAGGAACTGATCCGCAAAAAGCAGAAGTGGTCCTCGGGCATTCGCGCGCACAAGGACGAGATCGTCGCCGAGCAGGAAAAGCTGGTCTCGACCGAGAAGGGCCTGTTCCTGTCGCTGCCCGACATCAAGGAAATCAACCGCGCGATGTCGATCGGCGAAGCCAAGGCGCGCCGTGCGAAGAAGGAAATGGTCGAGGCGAATCTGCGTCTCGTCATCTCGATTGCGAAGAAGTATACGAATCGCGGCCTGCAGTTCCTCGACCTGATCCAGGAAGGCAACATCGGCCTGATGAAGG
>CAMLSI010000140.1 GCA_946482585.1 uncultured Lysobacteraceae bacterium | reverse complement strand
CGTCGCGTGCGAGAAGCTCAGCGCGCAGGCCGCTGCGAACGGGATACGGATCGCGTGCTTCAGCAGACGTGGTTTCATGGCTCGCTCCCGGTCGCGGCGGGCACCGCCGGCGGCGCCTCGCGCAAATTGACGTTGACGCTCGCGCTGCCGCCGGCCTTGACCGTGACGCTCGCCTGCCGCATGCCGCCTCCGGCCGGATCGCGCAGCACGATCGCGTAGTCGCCGGCCGGCAATGACAGCCGCAGCGGTGTGGTCGCGTCGCTGTCGAGTGCGACGGCTCGGCCGTCGCTCGCCGCCGTCACCGACTGCACGGTCGCCCATGGAATCGCATTGATCGACAGCGTGCCCTGCGCCGCCGATGCGAGGTCCGTCGCCCGGGATTCCTGCAGCGAGGCGAGCGTGAGCTTGCGCCGGCCGAAGTCGGCATCCTTGCCCAGGTCCGCGAGCGCCGCGTCGACGAGCGCGGCCGCGTCGTCGTAGCGGCGCTGCGCGATCAGCGTGTCGACGTCCTTCAGCGCGGCGCGGCGCACACGATCGATACCTTGGCGCGAGGCCGCGTCGCCGCTCTTCCGGTACAGCGCGACCGCGCCGTCCTCGCCTGCGCCGAAATACTGGCCGCGCCGCAGCGCGAGTTCGGCGCGCGCCACGAGATCCTCGCGCTCGGCCGCTTCGTCGCGGCGATGTCGTTCGATGCGCTGCTCGAGCGCGACGGTTTCCGCCGCGGGCAGCGCGCGCCGTGCAAGCGCGAGCCAGTGTCGCGCGGCGTCCCAGTCCGCCGCGGCGACGGCTTCCTCGGCGCGCATACGCGCGAGGCGGCCGACGCGCACGGCGCCGTCGTTCGCGGCGGCATCGCCCGGCACGAGCCGCGCCGCGGCGAGATAGCGGTCCAGCACCGGCTCGACGGCGTCGGCGCGGGACAGGTCGCCGCGCTCGGTCGCAGCGGCGTCGCGCAGCAGTTCGTCGCTTTGCTGCTGGCGCGAAACGCCGGCGCGCTGCCGGTAGTCCGCGTCCAGCGATGCGAGCATCGCAGAATCCGGAAACCCGTCGCGCAATCGTTCGACGGCGTTCTTCGCGGCCGCGAGATCGTCTGCGGCCAGCGCCGCGCGCGCGCGTTCCGCGAGCAGCGCTTCGACGCGCTGGCGGCGTGCGGCGACGTCGGCATCGCCGGGCGCGAGCGCCTGCGCTTTCCGTACGTGTTCGACCAGCGCGGCCAGCCGCGCATCGTCGAGGGTGCCGCTCGCGAGCTGTTCGTCGAGGCGCAGCAGGCGTTCACGCCGCTGTTCGCGTTCTTCCGACTCCCGCCGCACCGTCGCCATGCGATTGGACAGCGCCGCGAGTGCCGCATCGTCCGGAAATGCACGCAGCGACCGGCTCAACGCGGCGTCGGCGTCGTCGAACGCCTGCGCGGCGATGGCGCGCTCCACCGCGGCCGGCGCCCCGGCCTGCAGGGTTGCGGCGAGCGCGCGCGTCGCCGCGCCGTCCGGATCCACACTGCGCAATGTGCGCAATGTATCGAGTGCATTGTCCTCGGCCGGCAGCAGCAGCCGGCCGGCGTCGAGCTGGATCTGCGCCGTGTGCGCGAGCGATTCGACGAGACCGCGCTCCGCCGGCGCGCGCGTGTGCACGCCGTAGGCGACGGCAGCGGCGATCGCCAGCAGCGCGAGCCCGGCGCGCAGCGCGACGCGGCCCGGCGCAGGGCGCCGCAATTGCCAGCGCGTCGCGTCCGCATGCGGCTCGCCCGCGGCCGGCGTCGCGAACGCGGCGTTCTGCGCCTGCATCGACAGTACGGCGATCGCGCGTTCGATCGGCGTTTCGCCGGGCTGGCGCGCGCGCTCGAGCAGATCCGCCAGCGCGGGCGTGCGCATGATCGTCGCGTTGAGCCGGTCGAGCAGCATGGTCACGCTGCCCGGCCGCTGCGTCGGTGCCGTCGACAGCAGCGCATCGAGCAAGGGCTGCAGCGCGGCGAATTCGTGCGCGAGCACGCTCGGCCCGCGCCGCGGCGGCGCTTTTGCCGACAGAAAACAGTACAGCAGCAGGCCGAGGCTGTAGAGGTCCGCGCGCGCGTCCACGCCGTGGCCCGCGCGGCATTCGGGCGCGCAGTAGCCGAGATCGTCGCCGCCGCCGAGACCGGCTTCGTCGCGCCAGACCAGGCCGAGATCCAGCAGCACGAGATCGCCGTTCGCGCGCACGCCGCAACGATCGGGTTGCAGCACGCCGTGCACGATGCCGCTGCGGTGCAGGGCGCCGACCGCCGACGCGAGCTGCGCGAACATCAGTACGCGCCGGTGCGGCGGCAGGGTCGACAGCCAGTCGGTGTCCGACGGCGCGAACACCATCAGCGCCTCGCCGACGCGGACGGTGTCGCCGGAACCGACGGCGCCGCGCAGCAGATGCGGGTGCCGCGCCTCGGCGAGCAGCGCGGTTTCGCGCGCGAATCGCGCGATCAGTCGCTCGTCGCCGCTCCTGCCCGCATCGAGCGTGAACAGCGACACACGTTCGGCACCGGCACCGTCGCGCCGCAAGCGGACGTAGCGGCTGATCTGCCGTGCCGAGGCATCCGTGCGGGAGGCGTCGTTCGATGGACTCATGCGCGTCACTTCCCGCTGCGCCGGAACGGCCACAGGCGCGCGAGCAGGCCCTGCAGCAGACTCTGGTTACGCACGACCTGTATCTCCTCGACCGCGAAACGCTGCTGCAGCACCGGCTGCGCGCGCACCGTGCCGGCATGGCGCGCCGCGGAAATCAGGCTCAGCCGCATGAGCCCGCGCTGCGCCGGACGCTTGAGATAGCGATACACCTGGCCCTCGTTGATGAGCCGGATCGCGACGTCGGAATCGAGGCTGCGCGACGCGACGATGGTCGATATCGCCGGATAGCGCGCCTTGAGCAGCTTGACGAAATCGCTGATGTCCTGCCCGGCGACCTCGAGATCGGACACGACGATGTCGATGCGTTCGCGCTCGAGCAGCGGAAACACCTGAGCGAGATCCGTCGCGCCGAAACAGCGCGGCGATTCGCCGGTCGCCGCACGGCAGACTTCGAGCAGATCGCCTTCGTCGTCGATGACGAGCACGCCCGCGTCGATGCCTTCGATCGTCGGCTTCGAACCCGGCGTGTCGCCGTCGGCCGCGGCGGGCACGAGGGTCAGCGTCTCGCGCGCGATCTTCACCGCGCTCGCGACCACGTCGCGGATCGCGTCGTTCGACCACGGCTTGTTGATGAAGCGGAACACTTCGCCGTCGTTGATCGAACTGACCACCGCTGCGAGATCCGAATAGCCGGTCAGCAGGATGCGCATGGTACCCGGCGACACCTCGCGCACGCGGCGCAGCAGTTCCGCACCGAGCATCTGCGGCATGCGCTGGTCGCTGACGATGACGTCGACCGTTTCGCGGCGGACGATCTGCAGCGCCTCGTCGGGGTCTGTCGTCGACAGCACGCGGTAGCTGTCGCGAAACAGCGCGCGCAGGCTCATCAGCACGTTGCGCTCGTCGTCGACGAACAGCAGCGTGGCGCGCGCGGCGGGATCGGCCGGAATCGATTCGGGCAAGGCGGCCATGTCAGGTAACCGGCAAGGTGACGACGAAGCGCGCGCCTGCGCCGGGCTGGGATTCGACGCTGATCGCGCCGCCGTGATCGCGCACGATCTGATACGCGATCGAGAGCCCGAGGCCGGTTCCCTTGCCGATCTCCTTGGTCGTGAAGAACGGGTCGAAGACGCGCGACAGCACGTCCGCGGGAATGCCCTTGCCGTCGTCTTCGACCACGATCTCGACGAAGCGGCCATTCACGCGGGTCTGCACGCCGATGTTGCCGCCCTGTTCCGGCAGCGCCTGCGCCGCGTTGACGACGAGGTTCAGCAGCACCTGGTTGATCTGCGACGGCGCGCACCGCACCAGCGGCAACTGGCCGTACTGGCGATGCACCGCGGCGCGGTGTTTTTTCAACGCGTGGCCGGCGATGCGCAGCACGTCGTCCAGGCCGCGGTTGAGGTCGACCTTGTCGTCGCGGCTGCGATCGAGCCGGTTGAAGTCGCGCAGGCTCGTCACGAGTTCGCCGATCTGATCCAGGCCTTCGCCGGCGGCGGTCAGCAGCTCGTCCATCTCGCCGTAGTAACCCTCGTCGCGCAGATGGCGCGCGCTCGCGACCAGGAACGTGATCTCGTCGCGCGACTCGGTCGCGGCGAGCCGGGTGAAGACGTCGCCGACGAGGCTCAGACGCTCACGCACGATGCCGAGATTGCTGCGCGAATAACCCAGCGGCGTGTTGATCTCGTGCGCGACACCCGCAACCATCTGGCCGAGCGATGCCATCTTCTCGGCCTGCATCATCTGCAGCTGCGACTGCTTGAGTTCGTCGTAGGCCTGGGTCAGCTGCCGCGTGCGTTCGTCGACGCGCGATTCCAGCGTGGCGTAGCTCTGGCGCAGACGCAGCGCGACACCGACCAGGCCGATCAGCAGCAGCGTCGCGTAGACGATCAGCAGCACGCGATAGGTTTCCGCGGTCCTGAAGATCGCCGCGTAGCGATCGGTATAGGCCTTGGACAGGGCATCGAGGCCCGAGTCGGGCGCGTTCACAATGTCGAGCAGCTCGGCATCGAGGCGCGCCGTCTGCGGCACGACGAAGGCCGCGTTGCGCGCGATCGCGGCCGCCGGCGTGCCGGATTCGCCCGGCACGGCCGCGGCCAGCGCGGTCGCGCGCTGCAGCAGCACCGCGGCGCTGTCTTCGCTGCCGTCGTAGAGATAGCGCAGCAGCGCCGTCCGCACGCCGGATGCGGCGGCCAGCGTGTCGAGCTGGTCGAGATCGTGCAGCATCGCCGCGACCGCACCGTCGATCGCGCGATGCAGATCGAGAAACGCATCGATGCGCTCGTGCTTGGCGCTCTTGCGCGCGTAGTAGGCCTGCACCAGGGCCGCTTCGCCGGCATAGCCCAGGCGCGCGGGCTCCGCGGGACTGCGGCCGGTGGTCTTGATGTCGCCGAACAGACGGTCTTCGATCTCGCGCAGCCGGCGGCGCAGATCGCCGATCGCCTGCGCATCCTGCGGCAGGTGGCGGCGTCTCAGCAGCAGCTGCGTGTCGAGTTCGGCGTCGAGGAGCTGCAGCGAGCGCAGCGCGTCGCGCGTCTCGTAGTGCTCGCGCCAGTTCACCGCCTGCACTTTGAAGAACAGCACGGCGAGAACGCCGATCGCCGCGACGGCGGCGGCCGACCACAGCACCGCGGACGGCGTGAGCCGTCGCGTGGCACCGTGTCGTTGCAAAGTAGGTTGCATGTCATCCACTCGGAATCGGCGCCGTTCGCGGCCCGAAAACGCCGGCAGCTAGCCGCCGCCCGGCAGAAACGAAAGCACGGCAACGCGCGGCGTCGCGCCGTCGTCGTGTCCTTCGGAAAAGATGGCGGCATCCATGCCGCCTGCCCTAAAAGATCGCTGCACGTGCCCCGACGCGGGGGCCCCGGAAACACGTGAGCGATGTCGCGCCGCCAGCGTGCCGCATCGCGACGGGGATGTAAGCGATGCGACGGCGCCGGCGGACGGACTCAGTGCGCCGCCTTGGCGCCGGTCGTCTCCGGCATCAGCGACGAGTGGTGGCTCGTGATCTGCCACTGGGAACCGTTCCAGTGATAGGTGAAGGTGTAACGCGCCTTGGCTTGGCTGCCGTCACCGAACCGGAACGTGTACAGGCCGGCGTCGATCGCGCTGTTGCAGTCGATCTCGATCGTGCGCGAGTCGATCGTGCCGACCGGCTTCTTGCTCAGGAAATGGTCGAAGTAGTCGATCTTCGCCTTCGCCGTCAGACGCGGGACGTCGGACAGGGTCGGCAGCAGCACCGAGCGCTCGGCATAGTTGTCGGCGACCTTCTGCGAATCGCCGGTCTGCAGCGACGCATTCCAGCGATCGAACAGCGCGGCGACGCCGGCCTCGTCGATGGCCTGGCAGGTCTCCGATCGGGCGGCGACCTGGCCACTGACGGCCAGGCACAGAAGAACAGCGACGGCGGCAACTTTCATCAGAAACTCCGGGGGAGAGACGGCTCGAATCCGTTGCCGGAGACTCTAGGGACCGCCTCGCCGAGCCACATTGCACGACCATGTAGCGGGCATGTAGCGGCTTGCCTGCGGTATGAAAGAACCGTGCGGCGGCGTGCTCCGGAAAGGCATGCGCCGCACCCGACACCGTTCGGGGCCTGCGCAGTGACGCAGCGGAGGAGGTCGGGACGCGCATCGCAAGGCGCCGCCGGAACCGGCAGTCCCCGCCCCTGCGGATTGCACGACCGTGTCTTCGCGCCGTCACAAACTTCGACTATTCTGGATTCATGGAATCGAATATCGCCGTCCTGGCCCTCGCCGCCCTCGCCCAGGCCAGTCGTCTGGCCGTCTACCGGTTGCTGGTCGAGGCCGGGCCCGAGGGCTTGCCGGCGTCCGGGATCGCCGAGCGTCTGGGCATTCCGGCCAACACGCTGTCGTTCCACCTGAAGGCCCTGAGCCAGGCCGACCTCCTCGTCGCGCGGCCCGAGGGGCGTTTCATCTACTACGCGGCGAATTTCCCGCGCATGGCGGAACTCGTCGCCTTCCTCACCGAAAACTGCTGCGGCGGCCGCCCCTGCATGCCTTCGCCCGCCGCCGCGACCTGCGACTGCGGAGCCTCCGATGCCTGATCGCGTCTACGACGTCCTGTTTCTCTGCACCGGCAACTCGGCGCGCAGCATCCTGGCCGAGGCCGTACTGAACCACAAAGGCGCCGGCCGCTTCCGCGCCTTCAGCGCCGGCAGCCGGCCCAACGGCACGGTCAACCCGTTCGCGCTCGCGCTGCTGCAGCGCATGGGCATCTCGACCGAGGGCCTGCGCAGCAAGGGATGGGACGAATTCGAGCAGCCCGGCGCACCGGTGCTCGATTTCGTGTTCACGGTCTGCGACAACGCGGCCGGCGAAGTCTGCCCGATCTGGCCGGGGCAGCCGCTCACCGCGCACTGGGGCGTGGCCGATCCCGCCGCAGTCGAGGGCTCCGACCTCGACAAGACGAACGCCTTTCGCGATGCGTACGCGATCCTGCAGCGGCGCATCGACCTGTTCACGAGCCTGCCGCTCGCCTCGCTCGATCGCCTCGCGATCCATCACGAGCTGCGCGCGATCGGCGAGGCCTGATCCGTGGCGTCGCCTTCGCTCGCGCGTCGCGCAGCGGCCGAAGCACTCGGCTCTGCCCTGCTCGCCGCCACCGTCATCGGCTCGGGCATCATGGCCGAACGGCTCGCGGGCGGGAACGTCGCGCTCGCGCTGCTCGCCAACACCGCCGCCACCGTCGCCGTGCTCGCGACGCTGATCGGATTGCTGGGCCCGGTCAGCGGCGCGCATTTCAATCCGGCCGTATCCGCGGTCCAAGCGCTGCGCCGCCGCCTCGCACCGCGCGATACGGCCGCCTACGTCGTTCTGCAGGTCGCCGGCTGCTGCGCCGGCGCCGTGCTCGCGCACGCGATGTTCGAGCTGCCGCTGGTGCAGGCCTCGACGCACGCGCGCACCGGCGCGGCGCAATGGCTCGCGGAACTCGTCGCGACGTTCGGCTTGCTGTTCGTCGTGATCGGACATCGCCGCGCCGCCGATGCGCCCTGGATGGTCGCCGCCTGGATCGGCGCGGCCTACTGGTTCACCGCATCGACGGCGTTCGCGAATCCAGCCATCACCGTCGCGCGTTGTCTGACTGACACCTTTGCCGGCATACGGCCCGGCGACGTGCCGGGATTCGTGCTCGCGCAATGCGCCGGCGCGGCGCTGGGTTGCGTCGTCGCGCGCTGGCTGTTCGCGGCGCAGCCACGCTCCGCAACGGAGGCGTCGCGCGAGTAGTGTCGACAACAGCCGGCGAACGTTCGAATACTTTGTCGCCACCGTGCAACGACATGTACGCCGGCTCGATCCAGCGCGACGGCAGCGCGCCAGGCCGGGGGCCGACGCCGTCCGCGTCGACGTGCCGTCCCGCTCGTCGTTGCGCGCGCGGCTCGTGACGCCGCTTCACAGACGACAGACCGTTCCAGGTCGGAGCGGCCCGCGAGATCCCCGTTTACTGAAAGGACGAGAACCACGATGACGATTCGCGTAGGCATCAACGGCTTTGGCCGAATGGGTCGACTGACCCTGCGGGCAGCCTGGGAATCCCCAGATCTCGCCTTCGTAAAGATCAATGACCCGGCTGGCGATGCGCCGACCCTGGCGCACTTGCTGAACTTCGATTCGGTGCACGGCCGCTGGCTGCACGACGCACGCGCCGACGGGGACGCATTGGTCATCGGCGATCGGCGGATAGCCGTGACGCGCAACAAAGCCATCGCGGATACCGACTGGTCATCCTGTGACGTCGTGATCGAAGCCTCAGGCAAGTTCCGCAAAACCGAAGTACTGAGGCCGTATCTCGATCAAGGGGTCAAGCGCGTCGTGGTGACGGCGCCGGTCAAAGAAGCCGGCGTGCTCGATTGCGTGGTCGGCGTCAATCACGACCGCTTCGATCCCGCGGTTCATCGCATCGTCACGGCAGCGTCGTGCACGACCAACTGCTTTGCGCCCGTGGTGAAAGTCATCCACGAGGGACTACGCATCCGTCACGGCAGTCTGACCACCATCCACAGCCTGACCAACACGCAAGTCATCGTGGACGCGCCGCACAAAGATCTGCGCCGGGCGCGGGCCTGCGGGTCCAGCCTGATCCCGACGTCGACCGGCTCGGCCACGGCAATCGCTCAGATCTTTCCGGAGTTGAAAGGCCGCTTGAACGGCCATGCGGTGCGCGTACCGCTGACCAACGCGTCGCTCACGGATTGTGTGTTCGAAGTCGAACGGCCGACGACGGCCGACGAAGTGAACGCGTTGCTGAAAGCTGCAGCCGATGGCCCGCTGCGCGGCATCCTCGGTTATGAAGAACGCCCGCTGGTGTCCATCGACTATCGCGGTGACCCGCGGTCCGGCATCGTGGACGCCTTGTCCACGATGGTCGTGAACGACACGCACGTCAAAATCTATGCGTGGTACGACAACGAATGGGGCTACGTGAACAGGACGGCCGAACTCGTGCGCCTGGTTGGCGCAGCCGATCGGTGAGCGCCGTGGCAGCCCGGCATTCCGCTGCGGTCCGCCAGTACTTCCTGATCACCGGGAACTACTGGGCGTTCACGCTCACCGACGGCGCACTGCGCATGCTGGCAGTTCTGCATTTCCATCAATTGGGCTACTCGCCGCTGCAGGTCGCGCTGCTGTTCCTGTTCTACGAAGTCTTCGGCGTCGTCACCAACTTGATTGGTGGCTGGCTCGGTGCGCGCTTCGGGCTGAACCGCACGATGAACATCGGCCTGGCCCTGCAGGTCATCGCACTGGGTATGTTGACGCTGCCGGCGGCCGCCCTGACCGTGCCTTGGGTGATGGCGGCCCAGGCGCTGTCGGGCATCGCCAAGGATCTGAACAAGATGAGCGCCAAGAGCAGCATCAAGCTGCTCGTGCCGGGCGATCAGCCGGGCGCGTTGTACCGGTGGGTTGCCGCGCTGACCGGCTCCAAGAACGCGCTCAAAGGTGTCGGGTTCTTCCTCGGCGGTGCGCTGCTCACAGCCTTCGGTTTTCGCGCGGCGATTGCGGGCATGGCCATCGCGCTGGTGCTGGTGTGGGTGGCCAGTCTGATCCTGCTGCAGCGCGATCTGGGAAAGGCCAAGAACAAGCCGAAGTTCCGCGACCTGTTTTCCAAGAGCCGCGCCGTCAACCTGCTGTCGGCGGCGCGACTGTTCCTGTTCGGTGCCCGCGATGTCTGGTTTGTGGTGGCGCTTCCGGTCTTCCTGGCGACGGCATTGGATTGGAGCGATTGGGCTGTCGGTGCCTTTCTCGCCAGTTGGGTGATCGGCTACGGCATCGTGCAATCCCTCGCCCCGTATTTCACGGGCCGACGCAGCGGCCGAGTCCCCGACGGCAAGAGCGCGTTTGCGTGGGCGGCCGTGCTGGCCACCACGCCGGCGGCGATGGCCGTACTGATGAGTCATGCGGTCGACGCGACCCTTGTGCTGGTCGTCGGTCTGGCCCTCTTCGGTGTGCTGTTCGCCATCAATTCCTCGCTGCACAGCTACCTGATCGTGAGCTACGCCACCGAGGACGGCGTATCCCTCGATGTCGGTTTCTATTACATGGCCAATGCCTCGGGTCGCCTGCTCGGTACCGTGCTCTCCGGCGCCGTCTTCCAGGCCGGCGGACTGGTGCCTTGTCTATGGATTGCTGCCGCGCTGGTCGTGGCGGCAGCGCTGATCTCGCTGGCATTGCCCCGGCACCGGTCGTCGGGGGCGTTGCCGCGGGGAGCGATCGATGCCGATGCCTGACCGTACGTCGAACTGTCTTTCCGCTACGGCAGTCATGCGGGTGCGCGTCATGAACCCGTCGATCGCCCTGCGCAGCAGCGCAACCGCATCAGTGCGCGGATGCGCCGTGCATTCGCCTCGAGCATGCCGGCGAATGGGTATTTCCACTGGGCGAGTATTCCGGGGGGAATAGTGCTGCCAGTCCACAAACCGACGCCATCGGCGTCCGGACGAGCGGAAGGATGCCGGCGAGTGCCGAAGACCCAATCCCACAGCAAGACGGTCGCGCCGTAGTTGCCGTTGGCCAGCCGAGGATCGCGCGCATGATGCCAGCGGTGCAGCTCGGCCATACTGAACACCGCATTCAGCGGGCCAAGCCGGAAATCCACATTGGCGTGACTGAGCACTCCGTGCACGTTGTGAAGCACACCCGCTACGAACAGCAGCGGTGCCGGCGCGCCGAGCACGACCAGTGGCAACAGGGTCAACGCCGCCGTGAGAAAGGCATTGATGGGATGGAAACGCGCAAAGTTCAGCGCATACAGCCGCTCGGGCGCGTGATGGATCGCATGTACCCGCCACAGAAATCCTGACGATTCGTGACTGGCGCGGTGATACAGATACGGCAGCAGGTCGCCGATCGCCAACGCCAGGAAAACCTGTCCCACGATCGGCCACTGTGTCGGCCATATCGACAAGCCGTCTGCCGCGAGCGCGCCGACCAGCATGACGGCAAACGCCCAGGTCGCCGCCTCGGCGATCGCGACGACCACTGAGCTCGCGCCGATGTAGAACGCATCTACGCCCGCTCCCGGACCGCTGTTCCAGCGGCTCGTGCAGGGGACGACACG
>CAMLSI010000139.1 GCA_946482585.1 uncultured Lysobacteraceae bacterium | reverse complement strand
GCTGGTCGCCGTCCGCACCGGTGCAGACGTACAGCGCGCAGCCGTGCGGATAGTCCTCGAAGCCGCGGATCCAGTCGGCCTTGAATGTGACGGCGCTGGCGACGCTGTCGATGCTGCGGTCGCGGCTCAGATCGTAGTTGACCGCGAACGTGCGGCTCGTGAGCGCGAACGCCTCGGGATGCGCGTTGTCCCAGGCGAACACCTGCACCGGCAGATTCGTCGGGCCGCGGCTCGTGCGCACGCGGAACGGCAGCGCGATCGCGCGGGTTTCCTCGGGCGCCAGCGCGAGATTCTCGACGTAGACGCGATCGGGCAGGTCGAACAGTCCTGGGATCGGCGGCACCGCCAGCGTGATGCGGTCCAGCGTCGAGAACCCGCTATTGCGCAAGGTCACCACGATCTCGCCGTTCTCGCCGCGATCGAGTACGCCGTCGCCGTCCCCGCCGTTCTCGCGCAGTTCGACCGACACGACGGACAGCGCATGCTCGAGATCGCGGAAGCTCTCGACCACGCCGCGGAAGCTGAAGGAATCGCGCGGCGGCGACAGTGCGCCGGCGCCCATGCCGCGCTCGGCGAATCCGCTGCGGCAGCGGCGATAATCGGCCTCGCTGTCGGCGCGGATCGCCGACAGCACGGCTGTGCGCGCCTCGGTATAGGTCGCGTCGACCGGGAACAGCTTGAGCCCGGACACGAGCCAGCCGAGGAAATCGCGCTTGCGCGTCTCGAACTGCGACGACGGCGCCGCGGCGAGCACGTTGCGTGCACAGTGCCACAAGGCAGTGGTCCAGATTTCTCCCGCGGTGTGGATTTCCGCATTGACCAGCGAGCGTGCCTTCCAGTCGAACGGCTGGCTGCCTGCGGGTACCGGATTGTCCTGACTGATGTGGCGGAAGGTCAGCGGGTTGCGCTGTCTGTCGCTCGAATACGGATAGCGGCGGATGCCGTGGTAGTAGCTGTTGTCGGGATAGCCCGGCGAACCCGCGCCAGGCAGATCGTCGCCGCGGAAATCGTAGTCGAGATTCATGTAGGCGCCGACCGCATAGGCCGCCGAGAATTCGGGCTCGCCCGGCATCGCGTGGCGGTCCTGCTCGCGCACGGTCACCATGAGGCCGACGAAATCGGCGGTACCTTCGTTGATCGCGCCGGGCTGGCCGTTGAAGCCCGACACGGTGAGCCGGCCGAACATCGTGTGCGCCCATTCGTGCGCGAGCACGCCGAGATCGAAGCCGCTGACGTCGCGCCGCGTGCGCGTCTGCGGATTGAAGCCGAGCGTGAGTACCGGACTTTCGCCGTCGCCCGGTGCATAGGTGTAAGTCGTGAACTGTGCGGCGAGCACGATCAGCGGATCGCCGGCGATGCCGCCGCGGCCGTAGTTGTCCGCCTGGCTGTTGCCGGCGGCCTCGTCGTAGCCCAGGCCATGGAAATAGTCGTGCAGCCAGTTGCCCGCGTAGAAGCCCTGCACGATCTTCGCGTTGAGCTCGGGATCGTCGATCGGGATGGGCGCGAGCGGATCGTTGCATTGCTGATAGTCGGTCAGCGTGGTGTCGACGTCGTAGGCGTAGTCGAACCGGCGCGGCCCGTTGGTGCGGGCGCGGAAATCGCCGACCGCCGCGTCGAATGCGATCTGCTCGTCGCCGTAGCATTCGCCGTCGACGAGCGTTTCGGCCGCGAAGAACGCGTCGACGTTGTTGCCGCGCGTCTCCGTCGCATCGTCGGCGAGCCATGGATCGCCGGTGCCGGCATCGCTGCGCGTGACGAGATTCATCGGTGCCGGCACGACGGGCCGATAGCCGTCGGCGACGCCGGTCGGATGCGGATTCGTATAGCCGTAGGGATCGACGTACGGAAAGCCGTCCGCGCCGGCGAACACGCGGTAGGAAAACGGCTGCAGATCGTGGATCTGGCTGTTTTTTCGCAGCACGCGGCCGTCTTCGGCCGAGATCACGAGCGCGAGGGCGGTCGGACGTTCGTCGCCGCGGCGCCGGTACACGATTTCCGTGCTGTAGGCCGCGATCAGCCGGTCGCTCGCCGGATACCAGACCGGCTTCATGCGCACGGGCCGCAACGCGCGGACCGTCGCGGAGGACTGCACGGCGATGCGCTGGTAATCGTCGCCGTCGTGCTTCGTCGATGCCGCGGCCTTCGCATCGATGCCGAGCCGGTCGAGAGCCCGCTGCAGCGACGCGCGCGCATCCAGCGAAAAAGCGGGCAGTGCGGCTGTCGCCGCCTTGTCGCTGTAGCTGCCGCCGACGACGCGCGGCGCGTTCTGCGCATCGCGCACGACGTTCAGACGCGCGCCGAAGACGTCGATGCCGGCGATGACCTGGCGGTATTGCTCGACGCGGCCGCCGCCGGCAGGCTGCAGCGCGCTCGCGGCGAGTTCGGGATGGTGCGAGAGCAACAGCGCCCTGCCGTCGGCGAACTGTTTGGCCGATGTCGCGGCCGGCGTTTCGTAGCGGTACTGCAGTTGCAGGGGCTCGGCCGTCGCGGCGGTACCGAAGACGCCGCAGGCCAGCGCGGCGCCGACGGCGCGGCGCAACGACAGGAAGGACTGATTCACGGGGAAGCTCCGCAGGTGAGGGAGGCGTCGCCGAGCCTAGCAAGCGCCGCGTTATCTACGCAATGCTTCGTACGTAGCCATTAGGAGATTTCGCGCCGGCTTTCGGCGCGTTGCGACTTGTCCAGATGTTGCGTTGTGCATGGCGGCAGTCGGAGCCGCGAGGAATGCGGCTTCCGGCTCCGCGTCGATGCGATGGACGCCGTCGACGCCGCGGTCGGGCTCGCACCGCCTGACGTTTGCGCGGCCGGTTCCGGCAGACGCGACAGATGCGCCGCAGTGCGGATGGATCGCGCGACGATTCGACGCGGCCACGGGTCGCGGCATCGGTGCTCCGGTCCCGTCGGCGAAGTGGCGGTGGGTGGCGGAATCCTCTACGGCATCTTTCGTATTTCCTGCGGCTTCGGCAGAATCCGGCGTTCCGGCGCGGACGAACGGGATCGGCGCCGGCACAGCCACCAACGGAGAACCACGCATGGTCACTCGGCGGGACGTGTTGATCGGAGACGGCGTCGCGGGACTGTCGGCCGCATTCGGCGTTGCTGCAGCGCCACAGAAAAAACCGGCGGACAAAGAGGCACCGGCGAAAGCGCCACAATGGCCGGCGTACCGGAACACCTTCGCGATCGACGGCGCGTCCGCGTTCGGTGTCATCTTTACCGAGGACGATGCCGCGGCCACGCAGAAGGAGCTCGAGGTGCAGCGCGCCTGCGGCATCGGGGCCGTGCTGACGACCGCCGCTCCGCAAGGGGGATTCTGGCTCGACGATGCGGCGTTCGGGCGGGCCAAGGATACGGTCAGGCGCTGGAATGCGATCGCCGAGCGCCATCCGGATCATTTCTACATCGTGCGCAACGGCGCCGATCTGACGCTGGAGCGCCGCGGCCGCCGTACCGGCGTGATTCTCGGTTTCCAGGGCACCGAGCCGCTCGGCGAAGACATCGATCGCATCGGCATGTTCCGCGAGCTCGGCGTGCGCGTGATCCAGCTCACGCACAACCGGCGCAACCTCGTCGGCGACGGCTGCATGGAGAACGGCAACGCCGGTCTCAGCAATTACGGGCATCGCGTCGTCGAAGCGCTGAACGCGCAGAGAGTCGTCGTCGACCTCGCGCACGGTGCGCCGCGGACGATCAGCGAGGGCATTGCCGCGTGCAAGGCGCCCATGCTCATCAGTCACACCGGATGCCGCGCGCTCGCCGACCTTCCGCGCAACGTGCACGACGCGGACCTGCGCGCGATGGCCGACCGCGGCGGCGTCGCCGGCATCATCTTCTGGCCTTACTTGCGTACCGACACGCAGCCGATGGCGATCGACGTCGTGCGGCACATCGAGCACGCGATCCAGGTCTGCGGCGAGGACCACGTGGGCATCGGCACCGATCTCGGCGTCGCGCCGATCGAGCGCGGTCCCGCGTTCGAGAAGGAAAACCGCGAATTGATCAAGGGCATGGTCGAGGACGGCATCTTCGAGAAGGGACGCCCGGAAGACCTCTACCTGTTCATTCCGGACCTGAACATGCCGGACCGCTTCGACGTGCTCGCGGCCCAGCTGTCCCGGCGCGGCCATTCCGACGCGCGCATAGCGAAGATCCTCGGCGGCAATTTCGCGCGCGTGATGCGCGAGGTCTGGGGTGACGGGGCATGAAGCGATGATGTCTGGGTGATGACGTCCGGAGTGAGGCGGACAATGTGGCAAAGGAGACTTTGCCGCAGAGCCTGCCTTCACGCCGCGTCCGGCAGCGGCCGTGGCGGCTTGACGCGTTCTTAATCGGAATACGCGCAGACTCGATCACCGTGAAGCGACGGAACACGGCGGATGGATCACCCGAGCCGGCCCAGCCTGCTGGTAGTCGATGACGACGAGGGCTTCGTCGAGGCGGCGACGGCCCTCGCGCAGTTGCGCAATTTCGAATCCTGCGGCGCGCACAGCCTCGGCGCGGCGCGCGTCGCGACGCAGCGCCGGCGATTCGACCTGATCCTCGTCGACCTGTGTCTGCCCGACGGATCGGGCTTCGACCTCGTCGAGGAGATCGGCGAATCGCGCGGTACCGTCGCGGTCGTCACCGGCAATGCGTCGATCGCGACGGCGGCGCGCGCGGTGCGGCTGCCGATCAGCGACTACCTCGTCAAGCCGCTGGAGCGTTCGCGCTTCGATGCGCTGCTGCAGCAGGCCCGCTCGATCTGGTCGGCGCAATACTGCGGCGGCGACGAGGTCGAGAACTGCGGCGACTTCGTCGGCAATTCACCGCCGATGAAAGCCGTCTACCGGCAGATCCGGCGCGTCGCACCGACGCATGCGAACGTGTTGCTCGTCGGCGAAAGCGGCACCGGCAAGGAGCTCGCCGCGCGCGCCATCCACGATCTGAGCGGCCGCAGCGGGCCGTTCGTCGCCGTGAACTGCGGCGCGGTCGCGCCGGAACTGCTCGCGAGCCACCTGTTCGGTCACGAGCGCGGCAGTTTCACCGGTGCGGTGCGGCAGCACCGCGGCCATTTCGAACAGGCTCAGGGCGGCACCATACTGCTCGACGAAATCACCGAGATGCCGCTCGCGCTGCAGGCGCATCTGCTGCGCGTGCTCGAGACGCGCAGTGTGATCCGTGTCGGCGGCGACAGCGAACATGCGCTCGACGTGCGCGTGATCGCGGCGACGAACCGGCGCGCGGAAGAGGCGATGGCCGCGGGCAAGCTGCGCGAAGACCTGTTCTTCCGGCTCGGCGAATTCGTGCTGCAGCTGCCGCCGCTGCGACTGCGCGGCGGCGACATCGCGCTGATCGGCGAAGCGATGCTGCAGCAGTTCAACCAGCGCTACGGCGCGGACAAGCGCTTCGCCGCGGACGCGTGGAGCGGCGCTGCGGATTATTCCTGGCCCGGCAACGTGCGCGAGCTGCGCAATGCCGTGCATCGCGCGTTCATTCTCGGCGACGGCGACCAGGTCCGGCTGCCGTCGCTGCGCGACGAAGGCGCGCACGGCACCGACGTGGCCGGCTGTCTCGTGTTTCCGGTGGGCACGCGGCTCGACCTGATCCAGCGCGAAATGCTGTTGCGCACCCTGGAGCACTATTCCGGCGACAAGGCGCGCGCAGCCGAGGCGCTCGGCGTCAGCGTCAAGACGATCTACAACCACCTCGCGCGCTACGGCGACGATGCTGTCGCCTGAGCGGCTGACGCGGCTGCGCCTGACGCCGCTGCGCAGCGCGCGCGCGCTCGCGGAACCGCAGCATGCGCTGCGGCGTGCCGCACGTCTGATCGGGGCAGTCTGCGGCGGCGCCGCCGTGCGCTGCACGGCAACGGGCAGCGGCGGCAGCGTCAGCCGCGCGGCGACGCGCCCGGTCGAAGCGGCGCAATGGCATACCGTCACACTGCGCGACGGCGACGCGGAGTTCGGCTGCATCGACGTGCACTGCACCGCGTCGCGCTGGCATGACGCCGCCGCGTTCGTCGAGCAGGTCGCCGCCGCGCTCGCGGTGCTGCTCGCCGTGCATGCGGCGCCGGCGCGCGCGCTGCGCGGCGTCTGGCTCGCCTCGCAGCGCCTGCACGATCTCAACAACACGGCCGGTGCGATCACCTTGCAGATCGGCGTGCTGCAGACCTTGCTGCAGCGCGGCCGCACCGGCGAGGCCGCCGAGTTCGCGGAGCGTTGCGGCCGCGAAAGCGACCGGCTCATCGAACTGCTCGCGCGATTGCGGCATCGCTGAGCCCTTCGCGTCGCGGCCGCGCAACCGCCGCGGCCGCGACGCAGCGGACTCAGTGCTTCTTGCCGGTCTCGTCGCTGCGGCCGGCGCTCGTGCTGCCGCCGCCCGGCGAACCGGCGAGATTCTGCCCCGTTCCCGGCTTGCGGATCGTCAGCTTGTTCTCGACATCCTTGACGCCGCTGCAGTGGTCGGCCAGGTCCTCGGCGCGATGCTTCAGATGACGCGCGTCGACGCTGCCGGTCAAGGTGACGATGCCGTTCTTCACTTCGACGTTGATGTCGGCCGCGTCGATCATCGGATCGTCGGAGAGCCGCTCGCTGAGATCTTCCTTGATGCGTTCGTCCGAGCGCATGTAGTTCTTCGGTCCGCGGCCGCGATGATTCGGCCCGGACAGCTCGTCGTAGCTGCGGCCATAGCTGCTCTCGCGGCCGGTGCCGTAGTTGGCGCCTTGCGCATAGCGATCGTCGCTGTCGTACGCGCCGCGCGGTGCGGGCGAATTGAAGTCGCCATAGCGGCCGCCGCTGTCGCGGCCGCGCGATGCGCCATAGCCGAGATCGCTGCCGTAGCCGCCGACGTAGCCCTGGCCGCTGTCGTCGTAGTCGCGCCACTGGCTGCCGTGACGGCCCGGCGTTTCGTTGCGGGCGTAGCTCGGGCCGAGATCGCGGCCGTAGTCGGGCTGCGGACCGTAGCCGACGTTGCGCGATGCCGCGCGCGGCAGGTTCGAGTACGGCGTGCGCGGACTCGAATAACCCTGACGCACGGATTCGTTCGACCAGCCTGCGCGCGAGTTCTCGCCGTACAGCGGACGGCCGCCTTCGTCGTTCGAACTGCCGTACTGTCCGCTCGCACTGCCGTAGTCGCGGCGCGAGGCATAGGCGCCGCGCGGACCGCCGTAGTCCTGGCCGAAGCCGACGTTCTGACCGCGGCCATAGCGCTGTTGCGCGAAATCGGAACGATAGCGTTCGTCTTCGTCATAGCCGGTGTACGAGTCGCGCCACTCTCCCTGATCGGCATAGCTCATGCCCGGGCCGTCGTCGTCGCGCCACGCGTTCTGCGGTCCCTGCGTCTGCCAGCGTTCGTCATTGCGGAAGTTGCCGCGCGGGTCGTAACCGCGCGATTCGTTGTCGCGGCCGCTGCGGAAAGAACGCGCTTCGCGCTCACGATCGTATCGTTGCATGGGTTGCTCTCCTGTGGATTTCTTCTGAAGCCGCCAGCTGTCGGCGACGCTCGATGGGAGCAAGACATATGCCACGACGGATCACTTGTATACACGCCGCGCCATGCGGTCGTATCGCCGCGGTCGCGTCCGTCTCGATCGACAGAATTCCGGCGGATCGCGCGGAAAGATCTGCACGGTGCTGTAGCAATTTCACATACGCTGACGCGCACGCCGTTGCAGGCTGCATGCGCGTCTGGCGCGATCGCTCGAATTGCAGCGCGCGGCGACGTGATGGCGCGCGATCGCGCGGTGCTCGCCGGCGGCACGCATCCTGCTGGGAACCTCCGCCGCTATGGCGTCAACAGTTCAGGAGATTCTCATGCAGACGACGAAGACCGTGCTCGCCCTTGCCGTAGCCGCCCTGTTTGCGGGGGCTGGCGCTTTTGCCGCATCGAACGACGACAAACTCAGTCGCGACGAGACGCCGACCGGCGAACACATTCCGGTATTCGATCAGATCGACAACGACGGCAACGGCATGCTCGACAAGGACGAATTCTCGCGCGGCACGACGACGCAGAACACGACGCTCGCGCAGGTCGACACGAACGGCGACGGCAAGGTGTCGCGCGGCGAGTGGGACGAGCACAAGAAAATGAAGAAGGAACAGCGTTACCCCTGAGTCGACGGCACAAGTCGACGATGCGCCCCTGATCCGGCGGCGGCAGATGCCGCTGCCGGATCACTAGCGTGCGCCGTCGGGCAAGCCGCCGGCGCCGGTCGGCTGAGATCGGATGTTCGGCACGTGGCCATGTGAGCGCAGGGCTGTTGCGGCGCGATTCAACTTGATACAAGTGGCGCCGTGCGCGCCAGTCCATTTTTCCGCCTTGCCCGTCTTCGTTTGCCGCGTCTGCTGCGTGGCGGTGTCATGGCCTTCGCGTTCGGCGCGGCGCAGGCGCAGGGCATTCCGATTCCCTGCGACGAGCCGCCGATCGAGCTCGAGGTCGCCGTGCCTGCGACACTCGCATTGCCGGCGAGCAATGGCGTACTGCTGGTCGAAGAACTCGGCGTCGACGTCGCCATCCACAGCCCTACGGCGGCGGCGCTGCTCAAGTGGGACCTCCCTCCGAGCGGCCGCGCCTATCAGACTGCCGATGTAGTGGCCGATGCGTCGGCGCAGTGGCTGCTGCATCCGGCAGCGCCGTCCACGCGGCGCGCGCGCGTACGGATCCAGCTGTTTTGCGACGCCGGTTGGGACCTGGCGCCGTTGCGCCTGCTCGCCCGTGCGGCAGCCGATACGGCACGTGCCGAGGACGGCGACCTCGATCCGGAGATTCGCAACCGGGCGCGCGCCCAGTCGGTCGCCACGCTGAGCGCGCTCGTCGTCGTCGGGCGCGGCGACGCCGTGCGCCGGCGTTGGCCCTGGCTGACGGCGCAGGCGTTGCAGGCACGGGCGTTCGCCTACGCCCGGATGGCGCGCCCGACCGACAGCCGTACCGATCTGGCCGCCGCGGCCGAGGCCTGGCGCGACGCGGGCGATGGATTGCGCGGCGCGATCGCCCGGCATCGCGCCGCGCAGCAATTGCGCCGCGAAGGCGATCTCTCCGGCGCCGAACGCGCGTTGCGCGAGCTGCGTGCGGATGCTGTGGTGCGTTCGGACCCGACATTGATCGGGGTCGTCACCAACGATTTCTGCCTGACCTTGCGGCATCTGCTGCGTCTGCGCGAAGCGCTGCGCTGTTACGATCAGGCGGTCGTGCTGCACGACGGTGCGGCGAACGTAACTGAAGCGGCCTTGAGCCGGGCGAATCGTGCCGATGCGTACGCGCAGCTGGGCCGCTTCGCAGAAGCCGAGGCCGAGGCACAGGCCGCACAGCTGCAGGCGCGCAGCGGCGGGCGCACGCGCGCGCAGCTGCTCGCGGCGCTGGTCGTCGGCAATGTCGCGCGCGCGCAGGGACGCCTCGACGGCGCGATCCAGGCCTATCTCGAAGCGCTGAGCCTCGGCGAAAGGCTGCAGGATCCGAACCTGCGCGCGAATGCGCTGCAGCAGCTCGGCATCGCCTATCTGCTGCTCTGCGACTTCGCGCGCGCGCGGCAATTTCTGGGCGAGGCGGCCAAGGCCTATGAAGGCGGCGGCTATTGGAACAATACGGTACTCGCGCTGCGCAACCTCGCCGACGCGGAACGTCGCGCCGCGCTGCCGCAACAGGCTGCGGCGACGATCGCGCATGCGCTCGCGATCGTGGAGTCGGGCAAAGCGGGGCAGGCGGCGGCGGCCGAATTGCATCTGCTGCGCGCGGAGATCGCCCTGCAGGACGGTGCTGCGCCGCCGCTCGACGAAGCGATCGCCGCGGCGCAGAGCGCGCTCGGCGACACGCCGTCGTACCTGCATCGGCAGCGACTCACGATCGCGCTCGCACGCCGCGCGATCGCGCGCGACGCGCTGCCGGCCGCCGAAGCCGGTCTGCGCCGGGCGCGCGGCGCCGCGCAGCGTGCCGACGACATCATCGGCCTGGTCGAACTCGACGACCTGCAGGCGCAGGTGTCGGAACGTCGCGGCGAGCGTGCGGCAGCGCGACGGCAGTACGAGACCGCCGTGCAGCGCGCGCTGCGTGTCGCGAGTCTGCAGACCTATCCGCTGCATCGCGCGAGTTTCCTCGCGCAGGCGCGGCGCAGCCTCGAACGGCTGCTCGATCTTTCGCGTGCCGACGCTCCCGGCGAGACGGCGGCCCGCTTCGGCGCCATCGCCGCGCTGCATTTCGCGGCGCGGCGCGGCGAACGCGCCCTGGCCGCGGCCACGCCCGAACAGGCGGCCGTGCTCGCGCAGGTCAACGAACGCGTGCGCCGGCGCTGGGGCATCCAGAACAGCGAAGAAGAACTCCGCGACACAGCCGCGACGCCGGGGCTGTTCGCGCGCGCGCAGCAGATCGACACGCTGGCCCGGGCCGTTCCGCGCGCGACCGACGCGGCGGCGCTGCTGCGCGCCTGGCAGCGGCGCCTGCGCGACGGCGACAGCCTGATCGTCAGTTTCGCCGGCGAGCGCCGCGTGTTCGTCTGGACCTTGCGTCGCGACGGTCTCGCCGAGCAGGCGACCGACACGGCGGCGACGTTGCGCGACGCGGCCGACATGCTGCAGCGATCGGTGCTCGATCGCTCGGGCGACAGTGCCGCGGTGTCCACCGCCGCAGCGGCAGTGCGCGCCGCGGCCGGACTGGACCCGGTGCGTGCAGACCCCGGCCTGCGCCACTACCTGCTGGCGGACGGCCCGCTCGCCGAACTGCCGCCGTCGCTGCTGCTGGCCGGCGGCGGCGAACGCACGGCGGCCGCGAGCGCCATTCCGGCCGTGGTCCGCATCGACGAACTGGAACCGCCGGCCGACGCGACGAGCTGCTGCCGCGGATTGCCGCTGCAGGCATTTGCCGATCCCAGCGTCGACAGCGCCTCGGGCAGCGCACGCAGCGCGGCGAACCTGCCGCGCCTGCCCGGCAGCCGCAACGAGGCGCAGACCATCGCCGCACGCTGGTCCGATGCGCCGACGAAGGCCTGGCTCGGCGCCGCGTTCACGCGCCGCCGCGCGCTCGATGCGCTGGCGCAGCAGGGCATCGTCCACTTCGCCACGCATGGATTCGCGAGCCGCGACGAACCCGGTCTCAGCGCCTTGCTGGTCGCCGCCGACGATGCGGAACATGGCCTCGACGTCGTGAGCTTCCACGACCTGCTGCTGACCGACGTGCGCGCGCGGCTCGTCGTGCTCGGCGCCTGC
>CAMLSI010000138.1 GCA_946482585.1 uncultured Lysobacteraceae bacterium | reverse complement strand
GTCGACGCCGCGCACGCGGCGGCGCTCGCGGGCGGCGGCCGCGACGATCGCGCGCCGGCCGTGCTGGAACACATCCATCCGCACTACTACGCCGGCTTCGTGCGCGATCCCGACGGCCACAACATCGAATTCGTCTGCCATCGCGCGCCGGCCGGCTGAAACGCGGACGCGCCGCGGCGCAAATTGCCGCTGCCGCACAATCCCGCCACAATCGCGGCGCATCGGCGGGGGCGCGCATGGTCGCAGCAGCGGCGGGTCGAGGACGGGCGGACGACGCAGCACGGCACGGGCCGCGGACGCGGATCGCCGCGCCATGAGCGAGTACCCCACGCAGGACGCGAAGCTCGATGCGCTGCTGTTGCGCGCACTCATGCTCGAGGGCGAGGAGCGCGACGAATTCCTCGCCGAACTGCTCGCCGCGCAGCCGACGACGCATGCGCGCCTGCTGCATCTGCTCGAACTCGCCGAGCGTCCGGTCGGCATGCTGCAGACCGCGAAGGCCGACCGCGACGAGGCGCTTGCCGCGCTGAGCGAACGGGCGGCGGCGAAGGACGAGCACAGCGGCCAGCGCATCGGCACCTGGCGCCTGCTGCGCCAGGTCGGCCGCGGCGGCATGGGCAGCGTCTACGAAGTCGCGCGCGAGGACGGCGCGTTCGTGCAGAAGGCGGCGCTCAAGCTGATCCGCAGCGACTACGCCGCGCCGGACTTTCTCGCGCGCTTCGGCCAGGAGCGCCAGATCCTCGCGAACTTGAATCATCCGGGCATCGCGCATCTGCTCGACGGCGGCGAAACCGCCGAAGGCCATCCGTATCTCGTCATGGAGTTCGTCGACGGTCTGCGCATCGACGCGTGGTGCGACGAACGCCGGCTCGATCTCGACGCGCGCCTCGCGCTGTTCCTGCAGGTTGCCGAGGCGGTCGATCACGCGCACGCGCGTCGCGTCGTGCATCGCGATCTGAAGCCGTCGAACATCGCCGTCACGGCCGACGGCACGGTGAAGCTGCTGGATTTCGGCATCGGCAAGGTGCTCGACAGCGACGACACGCAGGAGCGTCACGATCGCACTGCGACGCGACTGTTCACGCCGGACTACGCCACACCCGAACAAGTGATCGGTCAGTCCGCCGGCATGCCGTCGGACGTGTATCAGCTCGGTCTGCTGCTCTACGAACTCGTCTGCGGCCAGCACGCGCAGCAGCCCGCGGACGTCACGCAGGCCGCGCTCGAGCGGACTGTGTGCCGCGACGACCCGCCGCTGCCGAGCGCGCCGGCCGCCCTCGCGCGGCGTCTGCGCGGCGACCTCGATCTCATCGTGATGAAGGCGCTGCGCAAGGAGCCCGCGCGGCGCTATGCGAGCGTGCGCGATTTCATCGAGGACCTGCGCCGCTGGCAGCACCATATGCCGGTGCGCGCGCGGCCGGAAACCTGGAGCTATCGCACCGCGCGGTTCGTGCGTCGGCACGCCTGGGCCGTCGCGGCGGCATCGGTGATCTTCCTGCTGACCGCCGCTTATGCGTTGACGGTCAGCATCCAGGCGCGCGCGATCGCACAGCAGCGCGACCGTGCCCAGGCCGAGGCGCAGAAGGCCGACCGGGTGAAATCGCTGATCCTGCGCCTGTTCGAGGGTGCCGATCCGACGCAGAGCCTCGGCAAGGAACTGACCGCGCGCGAACTGCTCAACGCAGGCTGGCAGTCGATCGAGGCCGAGCTCGGCGAACAGCCCGATGTGCAGGTCGAATTGCTGACGACGGTCGGGGCGACTTACCACCAGCTCGGCCAGTACGACGAGGCGCAGAAACTGCTGCTGCGCGCGCGCGATGTCGCTGCGGCACATCCCGAACTGCCGGCCGGCGTGCGCGCGTCCGCGTTGCGGGCGCTCGGCGTGCTGTTCGGCCTGCAGGACAAGTTCGACGAGGCCGAGCAACTGCTGCGCGAGGCCGAGGCGCTGTATCGTCAGGAGCACGACGGCGACAACGCCGAGGTAGCGACCACCCTGCGGGATCGCGGCCAGGTGAAGTACGAGCGGGCCGATTATGCCGCTGCCGAGCCGTTGTTCCGCGAGTCGCTCATGATGCGGCAGCGCCTGTTCGGCGAACGCAACTTCGCCGTTGCCGACAGCATCGGCCGCGTCGGCATGGCGCTGCGCGCGCGCGGCGACTACGCGGGCGCCGAGCCGCTGCTGCGCCAGGCGCTCGCGCTGCATCGCGAGCTGCTGCCCGCGTCGCATCCGTACATAGCGACGGATCTGTCGAGCCTTGCGTCGATCGAGCGCAATCTGGAGCGCTACGAGCAGGCCGAAGCGCACTACCGCGAAGCGCTGGCGATCATGACGCAGACGCGCGGCGACGATCATCCGTTCGTGGCGACGATCATGAACAATCTGGCCCGTGCGCTGAAGGCGCGGGGCAAGAGCGACGAAGCCGAAACGCTGCTGCTGCGCGCGCTCGCCATACGGCGCAAGCACCTCGGCGAACGGCACACCATGGTCGCGATGAATCTCAGCGACCTGGGCTGGGTCGCCGAAGGCGCCGGAAAGATCGATGCGGCCGAGAGCTACTATCGGCAGGCGCTGTCGCTGTACGAGCCGACACACACGTGGCGTGCGTCCGCCGTGTTCAATCTCGGCAGCGTGCTCGAAGCCCGCGGCGATCTGGCAGGGGCAGAGCGGCAATATCGCGAAGCGCTGCAGATGCAGCGCGAGAAATACGGCGACAAGCATGAAGTCGTCGGTACCGATCTGTTTTATCTCGGTCGCGTCGTCGGCAGACAGGGGCGTAGCGACGAAGCACGGGAACTGCTGCGCGAAGCGCTCGCAAACTACGAAGCGCGTCTGAAACCCGACGATGTCCAGCTCGCACCGATTCTCCTCGCACTCGAAAAGAATCTGCGTCGCCCTGCGCAGGCCGCGGAAGGCGATGCGCTGCTGCAGCGAGCGCTGGCACTGCGCATGAAAGCCCTTGGGCCCGAGGACAAGCGGACCAGGGAAGTGCAGGCGCGCATCGAAGAAACGCGTCAGTAGCGAGCGGAGTGAGAAAGGAGTATCCGGCGGCGCCGGATGCTCCCTGCCTCGCCTTCTCTCGCTGCCCGCTGCTGCCGTGGCGCCGGCAGAGAGTGATCAGAACCGGGAAATGAGTTTCCGCAGCGCGGAGTTTTTTACTCTTTCACTTCCCGCACTCTCCACGGTTTCAGTTGCACCTGCCCTGCACGTCGACCAGCACGCGCCGCACGTTGTTGTATTCGTCGGTCTCGGGGACGTAGCCCGGCGCATCGACCTCGACCACGACCACCGAGAGGCCGGACGGCAGGCCGATGCGACCTTTCACCGCCGTCGCGGACATCGGCAGCTGCGCTGGCAGATCGTCGAGAGCGAGCAGCGGGCCGCCCGGAATCGAGAGCGTCAACGCATTCGAGCTGCCTTCGGCATGGCCGGGGCCGGCATTGAGGCTGAGGTAGCTGTACGGGAAATAGCAGAGGTTGTTGCGGCGTGCGACTGCCTGCGAGGCGAGTACCACCGCGGTGCCGCCCCACTGCGTCAGTGTCGGGCCGATCTGCAACGGATCGGCAGCGCTGAGATCGGTCGGCGAGTCAGGCACTTCCCACAGCTGCAGCTGTTGCCCCTGCGGCGGCGACTCCGGATCGGGTTCCTGATACGGCGGCCGGTCGTCGGCCTTGAGGTCGAACGTGGTCGTGAATCGGCAGGTGCCGCCGCTCGACGCCGGTACGCGGAACTCCGCACTGAGTACCCCGCTCGGCTGCGGGAACAGCCAGAGTTCGGCAGCATTGGCGATCGGCGTACCCGGGCTGGTACCGCAACCCTGCGGTGTCAGCGGCATGTCGCGGTAGTGGAAAGGACCGTTGAAGCTCGTGATCGTGACGAGATAGGCACCGGTCGCGGCGCTGGCGATCCGATAACTATAGTCCGGGCTCGCGGAGCTTCCGGGGGCGGTCTGCGCCACCGCGGCGTTCGCGGCGAGGCCGAGCATCAGAGCGGACAACAGCGTCGACGTCTTCATGGCACCTTCCTGCGTTCGGGCTTGCTCTGACGTACGGAGTCCGCTGGCGCCAGGGATCACGGATCCGAAACCATTTCTCGAGGCCCTAGCCCGGCGCGCCCCCGCATCGCGGCGCTTTCGCGGAAAAAATCTCATGCCGAAGGAAACGCCGGTGGCGCCGTTTTCCGAACGGCGCCGCAGCATGCTCTCTTTCGCCCGGCGTTCGCCGGAAGCGAACACCTCGATGTGGGATTCGCCGGCGGCTCAGCCGATCCGGTCATCGAAGAACCGTCGTTCCATCGCGTTTTCGTGTCGCACGACTGCACTGCGGGAACCTCGACGTTTTCGAGGTTCCCGTCGTCCGGCTTTCGTCAGTAGCAACTGCCCGTCACATCGACCATCACGCGGCGGACGTTGTTGTACGGATTGGTCTCGGGCACGTAGCCCGGCGCGTCGACCTCGAGCACGACCAGCGACAGGCCCGACGGCAGACCGATGCGGCCTTGCACCGTCGCTGCCGACATCGGCAGTTGCGCCGCCAGATCGTCGAGCGCGAGCAGCGGACCGTTCGGCGCACCGAGCGTCAGCGCGTTCGACGAGCCCTCGGCGTGGCCGGGGCCGGCGTTGATGCTGAGATAGCTGTACGGGAAGTAGCAGACGCCGTTGCGGCGAAGGACGGCCTGCGAGGCCGGGATGACGGCGACGCCGCCCCATTGCGCCATCGTGCGGCCGATGCGTACCGGGTCGGCGGCGCTGAGATCGGTGATCTCGGGCACTTCCTTCATGCGCGGTTTCTGGCCCTGGCCCGGCATTTCCGGATCGACTTCCTGCGTCGACGGCGGACGGTCTTCGGCCTTGAGGTCGAACACCGTCACGAACTCGCAGGCGCCGCCGCTCGAGGCGGGAACGTGGAATTCGGCGTGGATCGGACCGGTCGGCTGCACGAACACGATCAGCTCCGCCGCGCTCGACACCGGCGTGCCGGGGCTCGCGCCGCAACCCTGCGGCGTCAGCGGTATGTCGCGGTAGTGGAACGGTCCGTGGAACGCCGTCAGCGTCGCGCGGTAACCGGCGCCCGGCGTGCCGTCGATACGGTAGGTGTATTCCGGAGCGGTGGAGCTTCCCGGCGCGGTCTGCGCCGCCGCGGCATTCGCGGCCAGCGCAAGCATCAGGGCGGACAGCAGGGTCGACGTCTTCATGGCGAGCTTCCTCGGTGCGGGCTTGCCGGCACGTACGCAGTTCGCCGGCGCGAGGGATCACGGCTCGGGAAATAAATTCCTGGACGATCTGCACGGGCGTCGGCGGCGGCGAACGTTGCTAGACTCCTGCTGCCCCGGATTCCGGGGGCGACGCTTTTTCTCGGGCGTCTCCGCGCGCAACTACCCGGCCCTTTCCGGCCCCTGCCTCCCTGCGTGTCGATCCAACTGTCGTTACCGTCGAATCCGGACCCGGCCAGGTTCCGGAACGTGTTGCTGTCCGCCCCGTCCGTCTGAATCGCGGCGAGTATTGGCTGCTCCGCGAGGCGGTGTTCCTCCGCTTGCCGCTATGGAGCGTGGCGTTGTCCCCTACGGGGCGCCCTGGCGCCGGTCGCTCGAGCTGGCGTGGTCCCATCCGCTGCGTGTATGAGCTGACGCCGCTCGGCGGCCGAATCTGGGAACAGTTCGCCCGGCCCGAATGGCGTCGCTATGTCGATGACGAAGGTGAGCCCGGCGACGGTCCGGTGAACGTCGCGAGCCGGGCACGGAGCACTATCGCCGTGTCTGGGACCACTGGTGAGGCCGCGACGGATTGCGCTTCCCGATCCGGATTAGGGGACCTTCGCCGCGCACCCGCCCGGGGCATCCCGGCGCGCGATGGCGGCCGTGTGCCGCATCGCCGCCCGTCAATCCGGCCAGTTGCGCTCCGGCGCCGGATTCAGGAATTGGCGTCCCTGGCTGTAGGTGCCGACGATCTGCACCTCGCGCAGCCGGTCGGGCGCGCTTTCGAAGTCGAGCGGATTGGCCGACAGCATCACGATGTCGGCGAACTTGCCGACTTCGAGTGTGCCGCGGTCTGCTTCCTGGCCGTACTGCCAGGCCGCGTTGACGGTGTAGGCCTGCAGGCCCTGCAGGATGCTGACGGCCTGCGGCCCCAGGCCTTCATCCGAAGACAGGGTGGCCGGGCAGGCCGACGCGTCGCGATTCGGATACCACGACGGCTGCTGCGCACGGCGCGTGGCGGCGACCCAGATCGCGAACAGCGGCGCGGGCGGCGTGACCGGGCTGTCGGTGTGCAGCGTGGTCTTCAGCCCGGCCTTCGCGGCCGAGGCGATCGGATACATGTTGAGACTGTCGCCCGGGCCGAGCACCTGCTGGCATTCGGGGAGACCGTAGAAGTACACGTTCGGCATCAGGAAACTGATCGCGACCTGCTGCGGGTTCAGCGCGGCCAGCTGGTCCGCATCGATCATCGGCGCGTGGATCACGACGTCGCGCTTGCCGGCCGGCGGTGCGGACGTCGCGAGCGCGGCGACCGCATCGGCCGTGGCCGCGTCGCCGTTCTGGTGGATCAGCATCGGGAAGCCCGCGGCGTGCGCGGCGCCCAGCCGTTGCGCCATGCCGGATTCGTCGACGTCGGGCAGGCCGAGGTAGGGCTGTTTCGGGAACAGCGCGCGATCGCTGAACGGCGGAAACAGCGTCAGGTAGGGCTGATTCATGTACGCGGTATAGCCCTGCGTGGAGCCGTCGGCGAAGGTCTTCACCGCGGCGACGTCGAGCAGCGGATTGCGTGCGACCGCGAGCAGATCGCGCACGTGCCTGGCCGCGTCGATGGTCTTGGCGTAGTCGTCGCTCGCGGCGTCGTAGGCGATCAGTGCGACGCTGAGCGGGAATGCCGCGCGCTTCTCGGCGCTGTCGAGCGCGGCGACGTACATCAGCATGAGATCGAGCGCCGCGGCGCCGTCCTGCGCGAGCGTGTAGCCGTGCTGCGCGTAGATCTGCGCGGCCTGGAGCAGCAACTGGTGCGCGAGTCCATGGTTCGCGCCCAGCACCTTGCCCTGGAAATGACCGATCGCGTACAGCGCGAGATCTTCGTCGAGCTGTCCCTTGATCGCGAGCGCGGTTTCGACGGCCGTGTTCGTCGTCGGCGTGTAGCAGCCGTCCTTTTTCGCGCCCGGCGTCTTGCAGATGTTGAGTAGCTTCAGCGCCGGCGTGTTCACGTAGGCGATGTGGCCCGATTCGGCGCCGACGAGGATGGGCACGGTGCGCGAGATCGCGTCGAGCTGTGCGCGCGCCTTGCCGTTCTCGAAGTTCGGGCACTGGAACGCGAGTCCCTTGCAGCCTTTGCTGCGCCCGAGCCGCGACGGATCGTAGTTGAACGCGAGTACGTAAGGCGTGGCGCTGGCCGGGTCCACCGCGGCGACGGCCTTGCGCAGGCGAGCGACGACGTCGTCCTGATTGCGTACGGGAATGAAGCAGGCCTGCGGGTCGGTCGGATCGGTGCAGGCCTTGTCGTCCGGCAGCGGCTTGAACAGCAGGTTCACGCTGGATACGTCGAGCCAATGCGTCGTATCGCTGTAGAAGCCGACGGCCGACATGTGCGAGTGCGGATCGATGAAGCCCGGCAGCAGTGCGGCGCCCGGCGGCGGCGTGTAGGACTGCGTGTTCGGGCCGGCCAGCGCGCGGATCTGCGCGGTGGTGCCCAGCGCGGTGATCCTGCCGTTCGTGATCGCGAGCGCCTGTGCGCTCGCCGGTGCGGGCGAGCCGGCCAGCGTCACGATGCGCGTGTCGACGATGATGGTGTCGGGCGGCGTCGCGGCCGCGGAACCCGCGCCGCCGCCGTGCGGCGGTCTGGTCGTGGCGCAGGCGCTCAGCAGCAACGGAACGAACAGAGCGGCGGCGATGAGCTCGAGGCGTTGCGCGGGCATGCGGTACTCCTGTCGTTCGGTGGCGGAGCAGCGTCGGCGGCGGTCGCGCCGGAGCGCCCGCCGGC
Source organism: uncultured Lysobacteraceae bacterium (assembly GCA_946482585.1). Next base: position 3,215 of record CAMLSI010000138.1, on the reverse strand, counting down.
ATCGATGGGCGGTGCATCGGCGCTGCCGCACGCGATGCGACATTAGCGCGGAATCAGCGTTGTAGACAAAGAGGAAAAGTACTCAGGCCGGCGGCGCGAAACCGCGCAGCCATGCCGACCGGTCTTCCGTGCGATGACCGGCGTGCCCGGCAGCAGCCCGGGTGTGTCGCGACGAAAGGCGGGGGAGCGGGAGTCCGCCATCGGCGCCCGACGCCCGGCGCCGGCCGGCGACGCGGAACGCGGCGTTGCGGGTCCGCGCCGACGCCCGGCGCGTGACGGCGCCAGCCTTCGGGCTTAGGATGCGCCGTCCGCAAGCCATCCGGGGGCGCACACGACAGGACGTCGCGATGCGATATCTGTCGCGACCGGTCCGCTGCGGCGCGCTTTACAGGGGGGATGGCGCAGGCATGGGTGTTACTCCGGCTCCAGCGATCACGGCGCTGCTTGCGCGGTGGAAAGACGGCGACCGCAGCGTCGAGAACCAGCTCGCGAGCCTGATCTACCCCGTACTGCGCGACATCGCGCGCGGCCAGGTGTTCGGCCGCGGCGGGGTGCTGACTTTGCGGCCGACCGAGCTCGTCAGCGACGCCTACGAACGCATCGCTGACCAGCGCGGTGTCGACTGGCAGAACCGTGAGCATTTCTACGCGATCGCGGCGACCGTGCTGCGGCGGGTGCTGATCGATCACATTCGCCAGCGTACGGCCGAAAAACACGGCGGAGACGTGCGTTTCGTCGCGCTGGACCATCCCGATTCCGATGCGATCGCAGGCCCCGGAGACATCGTCGATTGGCTCGCGGTCGACCAGGCGCTGATGCAGCTCGCGGAGAAGGACCCGGCCTCGGCGCGCGTGGTGGAACTGCGCCTGTTCTCGGGCCTCAGCGTCGAACAGATTGCCGCGGTTTGCGGTTCGTCGACCGCGACGGTCGGGCGGCAGTGGCGGTTCGCGCGTGTCTGGATGGCGGCGCAGCTCGAAACCGGGGCTCCCGGGGCGGAATGATGGACACCAGGCAGCGCGCCTTCGCGCGCCTGCAGCAGCTGTTCGACGAGGCGATGGAGCTGCCGGCCGCGCAGCGGGAGGCGTTCGTCGCCACGGCGTGCGCGGACGACCCGGCAACCGCGGCGAGCCTGCGCGAGCTCCTGCGTCAGGAGCAGCGTCTCGCCGTCAGCGATACCGCGGCGCAGTTCGGCGGCCTGCCGAGCCTCGCCGCAGAAGCCCTGCCGGGGCTGCTCGGCGAGGGCGCGCGCATCGGTCCCTACACGCTGCTCGCGCAGGTCGGCGTCGGCGGCATGGGACGTGTGTTCCGCGCCGAGCGCGTGACCGAGGATTTCCGCCAGTCCGTCGCGATCAAGCTGCTGCGCCAGGAACTCGTCGAGCCTTCGCTGCTGCGGCGTTTTTCGGCGGAAAGGCAATTGCTCGCGGCGCTCGACCATCCGGGCATCTGTCGCCTGATCGATGCCGGCGCGCTGGCAGACGGCACGCCTTACGCGGTCATGGAGTTCGTCGACGGCGAAGACCTGCTCAGCTTCGCCGACCGCCGCCGCCTGCGGCTCGATGAACGCCTCCGGCTGTTCCGCCAGGTACTGGCTGCGGTCGCCTACGCGCACCGGCATCTCGTCGTGCATCGCGACATCAAGGCCGGTAACGTGCTCGTCGACGGCGAAGGGCGGATCCGCCTGCTCGACTTCGGCATCGCGAAGGCGCTCGACGGCAGCGCGGAAGCGACGGCGACGCGTGAGCGCTACCTGAGCTTCAGCAACGCCGCGCCGGAACAGCTGCGCGGCGATGCGATCAGCGTGGCCTGCGACGTCTACGCCCTCGGCGGCGTGCTCTACGAACTGCTCTGCGGCCTGCCTCCGTTCGCGCTGGAGGGCGTCAATGCCGCCGCGCTCGAAACGCAGATCCTGCACGTGCCGCCGCCGCCGATGGCGCGGCGCGGTGCCGACGCGGCCGCCGCCGCTGCGCGCGGCTTCGGTGACGTCGCCGCGCTGCAGCGCGGCCTCGGCGGCGACCTCGAACGCATCGTGCAGACTTGCCTGCGCAAGGAGCCGGCGGCGCGCTACGCGACGGTCGAACAGCTCGACGACGATGTCGCGAGCTTTCTCGCGCGGCGGCCGATCCGGGCCGCCGACGGCCAGCGTTTCTACCGGCTGCGTAAATTCATCGCGCGGCATCGCGTGAGCTGCACGCTCGCCGCACTGCTCGCGCTGGCGCTGGGCGCCGTGCTCGCCGCCGTGTTCGCGCGCAACGTCGCGGCGGCGCGCGAGCGCGACCGCGCGCAGCAGGCGCTGGCGTTGCTGCGCGAAGCCTTTCTCGCGGCCGACCCGGCGCGCGTCGCCGGCGAAGCCGTCACCGTCCGCGCCGTGCTCGACGCCGCGCGGCCGGCGCTGGAGCAGCGCTTCGAGGCCCAGCCCGAGCTCTATGCGAGTCTCGCCGGCAGCCTCGCCGAAGTGCAGCTGTCGCTGGGGCTGTCGACCGAGGCGGCCGCTCTGTTCGATCGCGCCGCGAACGCTGCGCAACGCGGCGACCTGACCGCGCGGGAGCGCCACGACCTGCATGTGCTGCGCGCGCGGGCGCTGTTCGCCGCGGGTGAGTTCGGACGCGCGGACGAGGCACTGCAAGCGGCATCGGCCCTCGGCGTCCCGACGACGCCGGAGTGGCGCGTCGTGCAGTCCAGCGTGCTCGCGCACGCCGGGAACGTCGACGCGGCCGAGCAGAGTCTGCGTGCGGCGATCGTGGCGATGGACGCGCGCGGTGCCGAGGACGAATGGGCCAACCTGGCAAGACTGCGTCTGGCGGAACTGTTGGGCCAGAATCGCAAGGCTGAGGATGGTCTCGCCGTGCTCGACGCGACGCTGGCCTGGCAGCGCGGACGTATCGGCGCGGACCATCCGCGCGTGACGCTGGCGCGGCTGCAGCGCGTCATCGCACTGCGCCAGCTCGGACGGCATGAGGAAGCTCTGCGCGATGCCGCGACCGTACATACCGATGCGGTCGCCGCCTACGGCGCGCAGAGTCCGTTCGCGGCACGCGCTGCGATGGTGCTCGGCAACGTCCAGGCTGGCCTCTCGCGCCGCGACGAGGCCATCGCGTCCTATCGCGACGCGGTCGCGATCTTCCGCGCGACGATCGGCGCGACGCATCCGAACAGCCTGCGCGCCAGCTACAACCTGGCCGAGATGCTCGCGCCCGATGCGGCGCGGCGCGCCGAGG
>CAMLSI010000137.1 GCA_946482585.1 uncultured Lysobacteraceae bacterium | reverse complement strand
TCGAGGCGCAACTGTTCCAGATCGGCCAGGGTCGCGACATAGTCGCGCGGATTCGCGCGGCTCATGCGCAGCACGAGTTCGTCGCAGCAGATCTCGCGCTGGTCGCGCAGATCGCGCGAAACCCAATGCACGACCGGGTGATAGAACAGGATGGTTTCAGCGACGACCTGGACCAGGTTGACCAGATGGTCCCAGCGCCGCAGATGACCGAGCTCGTGCGCGAGGATCAGTTCGATCTGCGCCGCCGGGAAGCGCAGCGCGACGGCAGCCGGCAGCAGGATCACCGGACGGATCCAACCGACCAGGGTCGGCGTCTCGATCTTGGTCGAGTACAGCAGACCGACTTTGCCCAGACCGAACTGCGCGCAGAGCCGCTGCAGACGATCACTCCATTCCGGCAACGGCGAGCCCTGGCGAATCAGACGGTTGAGGCCATGCCAGTGCAGGAGCGCGCGCAGGCTCAGGACGGCGACGCCGCAACCCCAGAGCGCGACGAGCCACGGCAGATAGTCGGTCCACTGCTGCCACGGATCGAGCTCGGCCGCCGCGTAGGTCACGCTCGGCATCTGCGCCGAGGCCGTCGCAGCGACGCTTTCCGGCGATACGGAACCGCCGGCCAGCAGCGCTGCGGCCGTCACGATCGGCGCAGCGACCAGGGTCGCAAAACTGACGAGTCCCAGGGTATAGCGCGGCGTACCCGGCGCCAGTTGCCGGCGCAGCACGCCGTACAACGCACCGACGAGCGCGCCCTGCCAGAGAAAATGCAACAGCACGAGACCGAGCACGTGCACGGCCGACACCAGTCCCCCGACGGCGGCGTCCATTACTTGGACTCCCGATCCAGGCGATTCAGCAGTTGGCGGATTTCCTTGAGCTCTTCGCGCGATGCGCTCTGGCTGCCGAGCGCGTGCAGCACGAGCTGCGAGGCCGAGCCGTCGAAGACGCGTTCGACGATGTCGGACAGAAAGCGTTTCTGGGTGCGTTCCTTGCTGACGACGGCGCGGAACACGTGCGCGCGCTGGGAGTCGTCGCGTTCGACCAGGCCCTTCGCATGCATCACCTGCATGAGCTTGAGCGCGGTCGTGTAGCCGCCGCCGTCGTGCGCGTACAACGCTTCATGCACGTCGCGGACGGTGCCGCTGCCGCGATCCCACAGCACGCCAAGGATGGCGAGTTCGGCCTCGGTGGGCTTAGGTAAATCGGATGCGCGGCGAGTAGTCACGGCGGCCCCTCAACGAATGACTTCGTACAGCATGCCCCAGCGACGGGCGACGGGCAAGCGCAAAAAAAGGGCGGCGCCGAACCGCGGCGCCGCCCCTTCTCCCGTCAATTGGTACGGATACCGTCGTCGCCGGTCTGACGCAGGAAATCGCGCGAATCGCGGCGCTGACGTTCGCGCTCGGCAAACGTCGAGCACTGCTTCTGCTTGCGGTTGGAACCCGTCGGCGCCACCTGCTGGCAGATCAGGCGACGGCCATCCTTCTTGGTAAGGATCGCGTTGACGTCTTCCTGGGCTTCGAGCAGCTTGCCCTTGTTGTCACGGGTCAGCTCGTCGGCCGAAGCGGCCGTCGCGAGCAACGACGCAATTTCGTCGAGGCGTGCGTTGACCTGCGAACGCTCCTCGGAATCGACGAACTCCCAGCGGCCGCCGGGCTTCATCTGCTGGCGGATCGCCGCGGCCTGATCATCGAATTTTTCTTTCGTCACGGCCTGCAGCGCCGGATCCAGTTTCTCCGCCGCCATCGCCCCCATCGAAAGGGCCAAACCGACAGCGAACACAACAGCCTTGGCAATACGCATTCTCGCTCACTCCGTCTCGACAGCAGTCACCCAGTGCCCCCTGCGCACCGTCTTCGGGACTGCGCAAGACAGCGGCCGGGCGATGCTAGGGACGTCGTTTCAGCTTGTCAACGGCAACCTTCGTACGATGACGTTCATTGACAAACGGACGCCGGTGATCGGGACGAATGGCACATGCGACGACAGCGTCGTGGCGGAGGTTCAAGCCCCGCGGCGCTTGCGGCGCAACGCACTCGCACAGACGAAATCGATGATCGCGCCGGCCACGTCGACCGAGGTCGCGGCCTCGATGCCCTCGAGCCCCGGCGACGAATTCACTTCGAGCACCAGCGGTCCGCGCTTGGCCCGCAACAGATCCACACCGGCGACGTTGAGCTGCATCGTGCGTGCGGCGAGGATGGCCACTTCCTGTTCGCGCGTGGACAGGTCGACCTGGCTCGCGCTGCCGCCGCGATGCAGGTTCGAGCGGAATTCGCCGGCGCGAGCCTGGCGTCGCATCGCCGCGACGACCTTGCCGCCGACGACGAAACAGCGAATATCGGCGCCCTTGGCTTCCTTGATGAATTCCTGCACGAGGAAGTTCGCATAGAGGCCGCGGAACGCTTCGATGACACTCTGCGACGACGAACGCTTTTCCGCGAGCAACACGCCCTGCCCCTGCGAACCTTCGTTGAGCTTGATCACATGCGGAGGATCGCCGAGCAGCGCGAGGAGGTCAGCCGTATCGTCGGGGTTGTCGCCGAACACGGTGTCGGGCATGCCGACTTCCTGGCGCGCGAGCAACTGCAGGCAGCGCAACTTGTCGCGCGCGCGCAGTACCGCGTCGGAGCCGTTGGGCGTATAGACCCCCATCATCTCGAACTGGCGCAGCACGGCCGTACCGTAGAACGTGATCGATGCGCCGATGCGCGGAATCACCGCTGCGTAGTCGGCAAGACGCTTACCCTTGTAGTGCACGCTGAATTCGCCCGGCGCGATGCGCATGTAGCAGCGCAGCGGATCGAGCACGCGCACGCGATGGCCGCGCTCGCGTCCGGCCTCGACGAGGCGCCGCGTCGAGTACAGTTTTGAATTACGCGACAGAATTGCAATATTCATGCGTAGCTTCCGGGCGCCGACGGCGCGACTGCGGCGCATCGGGACTTTGCAGGCGAACGGGAAATGCGGCGACGGCGAAGCCGCACGTCGCGCCGACCGCGCGACGCGGCACATCCGAACAAGCACGCCGGATTGTGCGACGGCCGTATTGCAGTCGTGCGGGAACCGGCGGCGACGATAGCAAAGAACGGCTGCGGCCGCGCATATCCTCGCGTCCGCTTAACACCAGCGGATGCTAGGCTGCCGCACGAGCGGCGCCGTTCTCCAGGCCAATGCCTGCGGGAACGTCGGCCGGAACCGGCCGACCGGCGCGCTCCGCCTTCAATCCCGACGCCTGCCATCGACGCGCACGGTCGAGGAACGCCGCGCACGCGCGGTGCGGCGTCATGCTGCCTCTCGTTGCGAGACTTCGACCATGGAATCGTTGACCAATCCCGAAATCTGGATCGCGCTGGGCACCCTGACGGCACTCGAGCTCGTGCTCGGCATCGACAACATCATTTTCATCTCGATTCTCGCCGGCAAGCTGCCGCCCGAGCAGCGAGACAAGGCGCGCCGGCTCGGCATCGCGCTCGCTGCGATCACGCGCCTGGCCCTGCTGTTCGCGATCGCCTGGATCGTCGGACTGACGGCACCGATCTTCTCGGTGTTCTCTCACGAGATTTCCTGGCGCGATCTGATCCTGATCGGCGGCGGCCTGTTCCTCATCGGCAAAGCCACGCATGAGATCCATCAAAAGCTCGAAGGCGCGTCCGAGCACGTCGAAGCCGGCAAGACGACGGCGAGCTTCGGCAGCGTGATCGCACAGATCATGCTGCTCGACGTGGTGTTTTCCCTGGATTCCATCATCACCGCGGTCGGCATGGTCGAGCAGCGCTGGGTGATGTTCGCCGCGATCCTGATCTCGATCGCGTTCATGCTGCTGTTCGCGCGTCCGATCGGCGACTTCGTCGAGCGCCATCCGACCGTGAAGGTACTCGCGCTGAGCTTCCTGATCATGATCGGCCTCGTGCTCATGGCGGACGGCTTCGGCCAGAAGATTCCGAAGGGCTACATCTATGCCGCGATGGCGTTCTCGGTGTTCGTCGAAATGGTCAATCTCTGGATCCGCAATCGCGCGCAGAAGAAAGTTGCGCCGGTCAAGCTCCACGAGCGCTACGAGACGGGACCGGAGTGAACCGTCTGCGCGGCTCCGTTCGCCTCAACGGCAGCCGTCGCCGTCATCGATGACCGCCGCGCCGGCTGCGCCTCGCAGCGCAGCCTGCGCGGCAGCGACCTCGGCGCGATCGAGCGGGCGCGCGTCGTCGCCCTCGGCCGAAAAGGCCGCTGCCCGAAACACGACAGCCCGCGTCGCATCTCGGGGTTGCAGTGCCGCGAAGGCCGCGGGCGCGTGCGTCAGTACCGCATCGACCATGCTCGGCGTCAGCTTCACCTCGGCCAGCGCAAGGAAAACGCGCACGAGCCCGGACTGACTCATGCGGCCGAGATCCGGCTCGGCCATGCCGGCCGTCGCCGCGAACGCCTGCCACTGGCGGGCGAGCCGGCTCTGCGGATCGACGCAGCGATCGAGATGTCGGCGCAGGCGCGCATCGGCCGTTTCCTCCGACGGCACCACGAGCAGCTCGCCGACGACAGTCCCGTCGTCGGCCGCCAGTTCGCAGGGAATGCCGAAACGACAGCGTGCCCGGCCGATACGGCGCACGAAGCGGCCCTGACGGTCGCCGACATCGACCGAGAAGGTCTCGCTCCAGGCCGTCATGCCGGCCAGTCGCTCGGCGACGTGCGTACGGCTCGCGTAGGCGAGCACACGACCATCGCGCACGCCGAGCGCGGCAGGCTGGCAGATTTCAGTGGAAGGGGCCTCGTCCTGTCGAAAGCAAAGCAGGAGATTCGGCAGGCGCGCGTCGCCTTCCGCACCAGGATTCCACGCCTCGCCGGCCGGCGCGACGACGATGAACTCGGCAACGGCAACGACCCCCTCGGGCACGACGATCTGTGATGCCCGCGCAGTCGCCGATCGCGGCAGCCACGTGTCGCGCAACGCGAGTATGCCGGCCGCACCCGCCGCGACGGCCGTCAGGATCAGCGCCCAACGGCGACGCCGTCGCGTGGAGCCGTTCCGCCGATCCAACCGCTCGGCAAGGCGACGCACGCCGCCGGCCACGTCGCGACACACCGGCGTGCGGTCGTGCGCCGCCGCGATCGGCACCCCGTCGGTCGGCAGCGCATTGAAGCTGCCGTAAGGTGCTGCGCGCCAGTTGCACGACTGCAGAATGACCGGCACGACCACGGCGCGCCTGCGCTCGCGGCTCGCCAGTGCGCGCCACATTTCCCGCGTGCATTCGTGCGAAGCGAGGAATGCCTCGCTGACGAGCAGCAATACGACCTGTGCCCGATCGAGCGCGGCTTCGATGTTGGGAAAGATATCGTCGCCGGCGACCAGGCGCCGGTCGTGCCAGATGTCGATCACGCCCTCGGCGGCCAGCGGCTGCAGGTGCGCGAGCAGTTCGTCGAGCAGCACTTCGTCCTTGTGCGCATACGAGATGAACAGCGTCGCCGCCACCTGCAAGCCTCCGCGCATGCCTGTCTGGAGTTGCAACTGCTGCAAGAGAGACGACCATCTCACGCATACGCACGATTCGCCCGACATCGACGCATGGCGCAGACCGGCGCGGCCCGCGTCGGCTCGTTCGGTAGAGATTTGGAATGCCCGGCCGGCACCGACAGGCGGACTGGACCGGCCTCGGTGGGCACGCCGACCGACGCGTCCCGCGCTCCACCGGGCGCTGTCCGGCCCGTGGTCGAGGCGGGCAGTCCGGCGACTCTCCCGGCAGGCGACGGCATTGCGCCGAAACACTACGGGCGCGCGAGCCCGGCACCCGGGCCGGGCATCCGCCAAGACACCGGAGAATCCGATGGAGCGGGCGATGGGAATCGAACCCACGTCAGTAGCTTGGGAAGCTACAGCTCTACCATTGAGCTACGCCCGCGGCCGCGGTATTTAGCCATAGCGTCGACGGCCGCGGCAATGTGGCCTCGCAGCGTACCGAAATGCGTGGGGAGCGACGCGCTAAAGCGTTGTTGAACGGTGAAAAACCCGAACAGACTGTTCGCCCGTGCGGCAGGTATGCGTTCAGCATCCGTGCGCTCAGATAGTCGCGCCGCAACGGCTCCCACCCGGGACCGTCGGCGGCTCATTCCGGAGGAGGCTTTCATGTCGATGTTTACGCGGTTCGCGGCATTTCTGGGCGGCGCACTGCTACTGGTTGCGGGCGCCCAGGCCGAATACGTGGACCCGCCCAGCCGGGTCGCGCGCCTGAGTTACATCCGCGGCGAGGTCAGCTTCTCGCCGGCCGGCGAAGACCAATGGGTCAACGCCACACGCAACCGTCCCCTGATCCGCGGCGACCGTCTCTGGTCCGACCGCGGCGCGCGCGCCGAGCTGCAGGCCGGCAACGCGACATTCCGCATCGATGAAGGCACCAGCCTGCAGATCCTCAATCTCGACGACCGCACGGCGCAGCTCGAAGTCACGCAAGGTACGGTCAATCTGCGCGTCCGTCGCATCTACCAGGACCAGATCTTCGAAGTCGATACCCCGACGCTCGCGTTCGTGATCTCGCGGCCGGGCGAATACCGCATCGATGTCGATCCGCGCGGCAATCACACCACGGTCGCGGTCTGGGACGGCGGCGGCGAAGCACACGGCGAACGCGCGAATTTCCGGATTCGGGAAGGGGAAGCGATCCGCTTCTACGACACGCGCCTGCAGGATTACGAGGCCTTCGACATCCCGCGGCCGGATGACTTCGACCGCTTCTGCGCCGAACGCGACGAGCGCTTCGATCGCTCCGCGTCGCGCCGCTATGTGTCTGAAGACCTGATCGGCTATTCCGATCTCGACGAGTACGGTTCCTGGAGCGAGGTCACCGAGTACGGCAACGTCTGGTTCCCGAGCCGCGTCGCCGTCGACTGGGCGCCGTACCGAGACGGCCACTGGATCTGGCAGGACCCGTGGGGCTGGACCTGGGTCGACGATGCCGACTGGGGCTTCGCGCCGTTCCACTATGGCCGCTGGGTGCACGTGCGCAATCGCTGGGGCTGGATCCCGGGCCCGATCAGCGTGCGTCCGGTCTATGCGCCGGCGCTCGTCGCGTTCGTCGGCGGCAGCAACTTCAGCATCAGCGTGAGCACCGGACGCCCGATCGGCTGGTTCCCGCTGGGACCGCGTGAAGTCTACGTGCCGCCGTACCGCGCGAGCCGCAACTACTTCACGAACGTCAACATCACGAACACAGTCATCAACAACACCTACATCACGAACGTCTACAACGACTATTCGAGCGGTCGCAACATCCGCGCGGTCAACTACCACAACCGCGAAGTGGCCGGTGCGATCACGGCAGTGTCCAGCGATGCGTTCGTGAATTCGCGTTCGGTGCGTCAGCAGAGGGTCGCGGTCGACCGCAACGTGGCCGCGCGCGCCGAAATCTCGCAGGTCGCCGCGTTGGCGCCGAACGAGCGCAGCGTCGTGGGTTCGGGTCGCGCCGCGACCGCCAAGCCGCAGCGCGAAGTATTCGACCGTGCCGTCGTCGCCCGCACGGCGCCGCCGGCGGCGCCGGTGCCGTTCGCGGAGCGCCAGGCGACGCTGCAGCGCACGCCGGGGCGCGGTCTCGGCGAAGATGTGATGCAATCGCTGCGCACGCCGCGTAGCGGTCCGGCAGCGCAGGCGCCCGAGCGCGTGCGCGTCGTCGGCAACGGCGATGCGGCCAATGCGCGCAGCGCCGACGCGGAACGCGTGGAACGCGGCGGACCGCAGCGAGAGGGTGTGCAACGCGGCGATCGCGATGTCGGCGCCGGCCCGGGCCGCGTGACTCGGGAAGACCGCGGCGGACCGCCGGCACGCACGCCGACGATCCGCAGCGACGGCACGATGACGCCGCCGCAGCGCGACTTCACACGTCCGGGCGGTCGAGCCGAAGACGCCGGCCGCGCGCGCCCGGCCGATCGCAGCGAAACTCCCCGGAGCCCGCGTGACGAGCGCATCGAACGCCCGGAAACGCCGGCACAGCGTGAAGACGCGCCGGCCCGCGTGCGTCGCAACGAGCAGCCGCAGTTCGAGCGCCGGGACGAACCCGCACCGGTGCGACAGGAAGCGCCGGCCCGCGTGCGTCGCGACGAGCAGCCGCAGTTCGAGCGCCGGGACGAACCGGCACCGGTGCGACAGGAAGCGCCGGCCCGCGTGCGTCGCGACGAGCAGCCGCAGTTCGAGCGGCGCGAACAGCCGACGGCTCCGGCGCAGCGCGAGGAAGCGCCGGTGCGCATGCGCCGCGAACCGGCCCCGGAGGTCCGCGAACAGCCGCGCTTCGAGCGTCGCGAAGAACCCGCTCCGCGCGTGCAGGAAGCGCCGCGCGAGCAGCCGGTACAGCGCGCGCCGCCTCCGCCTCCGCCGCAACAAGCTCCACCGCCGCCTCAGCAGCAGGCGCCGCCGGAACGCCGCCGCGGCAAGGATGACGGCAACAACGACGAGAAGGGCCGCGACGACGGCGGCGACAACGGGCGCCGCCGCCGCGAATGAGGCGATCAGCGCATGAACAAGGGCGGACTTCGGTCCGCCCTTTTTTTCGTCCCGACGATTTTTCCTTCAGTCCGGACGATCAGCGACAATCGAGCGATGAAGATCCTTCTCAACGGCTCCCCGCACGAATGCCCCGACGACACGACGCTGGCCCGCCTGCTTGCCGAGAATGGCTATGCCGGCCGCCGCGTCGCGGTCGAAATCAACCGCGACATCGTCCCGCGCAGCGCGCATGACACCACGGCGCTGAAAGCCGGCGACCAGGTCGAGATCGTTCATGCGATGGGCGGCGGATAGCGCCGGTACACGTCGACGCTTGCCCGCCCAGGCAGTCCGCGCAGGACGAATGGGGGCCGGCCCGTGCGCCGCGAGCGGGCGCGGGCAGGCCTGACGACGACTCGCGAGAACCGCGCCTGAATCGCGGCATCGCCGTCATTTCCCCGTGGCACGGGCGTGCTTGCTACCATCCCGGACTTCCCCGCTGCACTCCGCTCCCATGACTGCGACGCCTTCCGATTCCCTCGTCATCGCCGGCAAGCCCTACCGTTCGCGCCTGTTGACCGGCACAGGCAAATTCAAGGATCTGGAAGAGACGCGGCTCGCGACCGAGGCCGCCGCCGCCGAGATCGTCACCGTCGCGATCCGCCGCAGCAACATCGGCCAGGACCCGAGCCAGCCGAACCTGCTCGACGTGCTGCCGCCGTCGCGCTACACCATCCTGCCGAACACGGCCGGCTGCTATACGGCCGAGGATGCGGTGCGCACCTGCCGCCTCGCACGCGAACTGCTCGACGGGCACAAGCTCGTCAAGCTCGAAGTGCTCGGCGATCAGCGCACGCTGTTCCCCGACGTCGTGCAGACGCTCAAAGCTGCCGAAACGCTGGTCGCCGAAGGCTTCGACGTGATGGTCTACACGTCCGACGATCCGATCCTGGCCAAGCGCCTCGAGGAAATCGGCTGCGTCGCGGTCATGCCGCTGGCCGCGCCGATCGGCTCGGGACTCGGCATCCAGAACCGCTGGAACCTGATCGAAATTGTGGAAAATGCGAAAGTGCCGATCCTCGTCGACGCCGGCGTCGGCACGGCGTCCGACGCGGCGGTCGCGATGGAGCTCGGCTGCGACGGCGTGCTCATGAATACGGCGATCGCCGGCGCCAAACATCCGGTGCTGATGGCCAGCGCCATGCGCAAGGCGATCGAAGCCGGCCGCGAGGCTTTTCTGGCCGGCCGCATTCCGCGCAAGCGGTTCGCTTCCGCGTCCAGCCCGATCGACGGAACGCTGGGCTGATGCGCGACGGCGATCCCGAACAGGGCCGCGGCGAAGACCGGCCGCAGCGGCGCATCAAGAGCTTCGTATTGCGTCAGGGCCGCATCACCGACGCGCAGCAGCGTGCGTTCACGGCACACTGGACACGTTTCGGACTCGACTATACGGGCGAGCCGCGCGACCTCGTCGCGGTATTCGGCAATGACGAGCCGGTCGCTCTCGAGATCGGCTTCGGCAACGGCGAACAGCTCGTCTGGGGTGCGCAGCAGGAACCGCACCGCAATTTCATCGGCATCGAGGTGCATCGCCCCGGCGTGGGCCGTGTGCTCAATGCGCTCGCGGCCGCCGGCGCCGACAATGTGCGCGTCTACCATCACGACGCGGTCGAAGTGCTGCAGCACGAGCTGATGCCGGCGAGCCTCGACCAGGTGCGCATCTACTTTCCGGATCCCTGGCACAAGAAGAAGCACAACAAGCGCCGGCTCGTGCAGGCCGAGCTGCTGCAGTTGCTGGCCTCGCGCGTTCGTCCGGGCGGTCTCTTGCATATGGCGACCGACTGGGCGGACTATGCCGAGCAGATGCTCGCCGTGGCCGACGCCGATGCATCCTGGCGCAATACCGCCGGTGCGGGGAACTACTCGGAACGGCCCGCCTGGCGCACGCATACGCATTTCGAGCAGCGCGGTCTCAGACTCGGTCACGGCGTCTGGGATCTCGTCTACCAGCGCGTCTGAACGCAAGGGACGTCGACCGGCGACATGGACTACGGACTGACCCTGACGACCGACATGATGCTCGTGTTCGGGCTGGTCGCCTTCACCGTGCTGATGCTGGTGCTGGAATGGATCCGGGCCGACGTGGTCGCACTCCTCGTCATCGTCTGCATCGGCGTGACCGGACTGCTTCCGGTCGAACAGCTCTTCGACGGATTCGCCGGCAACGCGGTCATTTCGCTGATCGCCGTCATGATCATGGGCGCCGGGCTCGACCGCACCGGCGTGCTCACCAAAGCCGCGAGCCTGATCCTGCGCGTGTCCAACGGCGTCGAATCGCGCCTGTCGGTCGCGATCAACGTCATGGCCGGCGCACTCACGTCGATCATGCAGAGCCAGGCGCTCGCCGCGCTGCTGCTGCCGGTCGCCTCGCGCGTGTCCGCGCGTACCGGCGTACCGCTGAAACGTCTGCTGCTGCCGATGGGCTGCATGATCCTCGCCGGCACGAACGTCACGATGATCTCGAATTCGCCGCTGATCCTGCTCAACGACCTCATCGTCAGCGCGAACCGCAACCTGCCGCCAGGCGCCGACACGATCACGCCGTTCAGCCTGTTCGCCATCGCGCCGATCGGCCTGCCGCTGCTCGCGGTCGGGCTCATCTATTTCGTGCTGTTCACGCGCAAGCTGCTGCCGGATGAGGAATCCAAGCAGAAGGTGA
>CAMLSI010000136.1 GCA_946482585.1 uncultured Lysobacteraceae bacterium | reverse complement strand
TCGCCGAGCCGGTCTATCTGCGCGTGCGCGGCGACTACGAGACGCGCAATCGCGAACTCGAACAGAAGGCGGCGCCGCTGAAGCAGCAGGCCCGCATTCAGTTCCACGAACTGTCGGCGCTGCTCGATCGCTACGCCGGTGACCACGAGGCGCTCACGCTCGACCGTCAGGAAATCGAATTGCGCCATCAGCTCGGCGAGTTCGACGAGGCCGAGTTCAAGCGCCGTATCGCCGATCTGGAAACCGAGCTCGCCGCGCGCGCCGAGGCGCTCGCGCGCGCCAAGGAGCTGAGGGCGAGCTTCGTCGAAGCGTTTCACTCCGAAGCCGAGCTGCAACTCGCCACGTCGGCGGTACCGCCGACAGTCGCTCCGGCCGCGGCGCCACCACCATCGCCGCCGCCCGCCGCACCGACCGTGCCGGGCGGGTTCCGTACCCTGGAAACCGAACCCGTGGGCGATCAGACCCAGGTGTTCTCGGCAATGCCGCCGCTACCGCCGACGCCGGCTGCCCCGGTTCCTCCGGCCCCGCCAGTCCCCGCTCAAACCGCAAAGGCAACTCGTCCGCCGAGTGAAACGCAGATGATGCCCGTGCTAGACATTCCGCTGCCGACGCGCAACAGTGCGGCTCCGGCAGCCGCTTCCGGCGCGACGGTGGTCGTGCGCGCCGCGCGTCTCGTACCGCAGAACCCCGAGGCCGGCAAGAACAGTGTCGTGCTCAACCTCAACGCGATCAGCATCGGCGCCGATGCGAACAGCGACGTGCGCGTCGGCGGTCCCGGCGTCGATCCCAAGCATGCGCAGCTCACGGTGAGCATGGCCGGTTATACGGTCGTCGATCTGGGGTCGCCGCACGGTACGCGCGTCAACGCCGAGAAGATCCGCGAGCGTCTGCTGCGCGATCAGGACGTCATCCAGATCGGTGCTGCGCGCTGGGTGTTCCGCGAGGGCTGAGTCATGGCCATCGAGCTCGCCTGCGGTCAACAGGGACAGGTGCATATCGTTGCGCTGGGCGGGCGCCTCGACGCCGATGGTGCGGTCGATCTCGAGCTGGGGTTGCAGGAACTCGAAGCACAGGGCGCGCGACATTTCGTCGTCGACGTGGCCGGCCTGATCTACGCGTCGAGCACCGGTCTGAAATCCCTCGCGGCATTTGCGTCGCGCGTCGCGCGGGCGAAAGGATCGGTACGTCTCGGCGGCGTGCCGCCTGCGCTCCAAGCTGTTTTCAAAGAGGGCTTGCCGCAGCAGATTCCGACCTACCCGAACCGGGCGGCGGCGTTGGCCGCTCACCCGGCGATCGGCGTAGACCCGGCGCTGCTGCAGGCGGCGACGCGACTCGTCGGTGCCGATACGATCGTTCCGTCCGGTGGCGAGGCAACCGAGCTCGGCGACGCCGCGGCGCGTTTGCTCGATGCGAAGGCGCCGCCGGGGCAGCCGGAGGTGCCGCGCCAGCCGCGCGCGCCGACACCGCTGCCACCGTCGCGCGAACCCGAGCGCGACACCGAACCGGATTCGGGCGGAGACGAGGGGTTGGGCAGCAAACTGCGTCGGCTGCTCGGCCCAAAGTAATCCGCGGCACACGCCCCGCGCTCGCGTCGGGGTTCACTATGACGACGTGCGAGAGGAGTCGTGCATGACGATTGGATTGTGGTGCATTCTGGTCGCGGCGCTGCTGCCGCTCGCGTTCACGGTGATCGCCAAGTACGGCCATGAAGCCGGCATGCGCCGGCTCAATCGCCAGCCGCGGGTCTACCAGGCGGAACTCAGTGGTTATCGCGCGCGCGCGCACTGGGCGCATCTGAATGGTATCGAGGCGTTTCCGCCGTTCGCTGCGGCCGTGCTCGTCGCGCAATTCGTGCATGCGCCGCAGAACTGGATCGATCTGCTCGCCGTCGCGTTCATCGTGCTGCGACTGGTCTATGGCGCGTTCTATCTGGCCGACAGACCGCCGTTGCGGAGCCTGACCTGGTTTCTTGGATTGGGCTGCACGATCGGCCTTTTCGTCGTGGCGGCGATGGCCTGATTCGCAAAGAAAAAGACCGGATGACTTGCGTCATCCGGTCCAAAGCGGCGCTACGGCTACGGGGAGGGGGAGGGTCGCCGTAGCGCGGCTTGATGCTCTTGCCGCTGTTGCTTACTTGACGGCAGCGGTAGCGGCTTTCTTGAACGAATCCACGTTGCTCTTGATGGTTTCGTTCGTGGCGGCGAAGTTGGTCTTGGCCAGTTCGCCCAGCGCTTCGCTGGTCTTGACGGAGATGCCGAACACTTCCTGGCTGGTCGCGTAGGCCTTTTCGGCCGATTCCTTGGCCAGGGTGACACCCTTCGGCCAGATGGCCTTGAGGCCGTCGAAATCGCGAACTTCGAGCGCTTCGGTCACGAACGCGGCGGTGGCGTTGGCGCGGTTCTCGAAAGCCTTCAGCTGCAGGTCGGCAATCTTTTCGAAGTTCTGCAGAGCCAGGCCCTGCACCTTGAACGCGGCTTCGGCAAAGCTCTTGCTGAAAGCCAGCACCTGGTTGTTGTACTGCTCGATCATTGGCTTGCCCTCGTCAGGCGTTTGGGGGATGACGGGACGCACTCTAATCGGGTTTTTGTTGCGATGCAACAGAAATCTGCGAGATTCTTTGTTCAGCTAGTGAGGCTTCACTACAACTAACTGAATTATCTGGATATTCCGATCGGCTAATATATTCCGCGCCGCGTCAATTGGGTGTGAGTCCGGCCGAGAGGGCGGTGCGGAAGTCGCGCGGCGCCTTGTCGCCGAGCCAGATCGACAGCAAGACCATGTTGAATTCCACGCCGGGGAGCTGGCCGGCCGGCTTGTCGTCGACGAAGACGCGCATGCCCGCGTCCGGAATGTAGTCGAACAGAATGACCTGGCCGTGACGCGCAGCGCCAAAAATTTCGACGAAGCGATCGACACCCAGCTTGATGCGGCCCAGGCGATCCGGTCCGGCTGCGTCGGCGAAGGCCTTGCGCCAGTATTCAGCGACATGGGCTTCATCGAGGAGGGGGATCTGCCAGACGATGATCATCCGATAGGGACTCAACCCCGACTGCAGCTGCTCGAGGTTGCGCACGGACGTGGGCAAGTAAAGTGCCGCCGCGTAGAAAGGCACGAAATTGCGATCGAGCACGGCGGCGCCCGACAGTCGCAGGTTGTTGCCTACGCCGGGAACGTTCATTCGATCGGCGAATTCGTGGCCGGCCACGGTGGCGGCGTCGGCGCTCGAAGCGAGCAGCGACAACAGCAGTGCAAATCCACGTAAGGCACGCATGCGCACCGTCCCCTTGGAGCAGTGTGCGCAGTCTATCGCTCTGTGGGCTGCTTCGGGCCGGAATAGCTGCAACCCGAGGTACAGGTTTCGTGAACCACGACCCGACTCAGCAACGGCAGCGCCGATTCGAGCTGCGACCAGATCCATGCGGCGAGGTTTTCGCTGGTCGGATTCTCGAGTCCGGCCACATCGTTGAGGTAGCGATGATCCAGCGCGTCGAAGACCGGTGCGAAGGCCTGCTTGATGTCGGCAAAGTCCATGACCCAGCCGAAATGCGGATCGACCGGTCCGGAAACGTGGATTTCGATACGGAACGAATGCCCGTGGACACGCGAACACTTGTGGCCAGCCGGCACTGCGGGCAGGCGATGCGCTGCCTCGATCTGGAATGTCTTGAACAGATCCATGCGGCGCTGCTAGGAGAACTCGCCGGGTCGGCGAGCTTTGAGAAAGAAGAGTGGTGGCTAGAGGCGGGATCGAACCGCCGACCTCAGCATTATGAGTGCCGCGCTCTGACCGGCTGAGCTACCTAGCCACTGGGGCGATTGTGCCCGAAAGGGCGGGGATTTTAGCGTCGGTTTCGGGAGTGTCAAGCCGAATATGGCCGCGCCGCCTTGCTGGCCTCGCGCGGCCTGTGGAAGAATCGGTCCCAGCACGTATTTTCTGGAGTCGACCGGTGATCGATCCCGATGGCTACAGGCCCAATGTGGGCATAGTCCTGTTGCGGGACGACGGTCGATTGTTTTGGGCGCGCCGCATCAATCGCGACGGCTGGCAGTTTCCCCAGGGCGGCATGCGCAGTGACGAGACGCCGCTCGAGGCAATGTACCGCGAACTGCAGGAAGAAACCGGCCTGTTCCCCGAGCACGTCGAAGTCCTGGCGGTCACTCCGGGCTGGCTGCGCTACCGCCTGCCGCGGCGCTATCTGCGGCGCAACGAGCGACCTGTCTGTATCGGCCAGAAGCAGGTCTGGTTTCTGTTGCGTTTTCTCGGCGAGGAGCGCCACTTGCGCCTGGACGCGAATGAGAAACCCGAGTTCGACGTCTGGCGCTGGGTCGACTTCTGGTATCCGGCACAGAACGTCGTCATGTTCAAGCGGCACGTCTACGAGCGCGCGCTGAGACAGTTCGCACCGACGGTCGAGCGCGCTTGCCGCGTGCGGCTCGAGCCACCGGCGCTCGGCGTGTCGCTACACGCGAAACTGACCGTGCTCGCCGAGGCCGGTTGATCGATTCAGCTATGGCGGCGAATTCGGAAGGTTGTTGACACTCATTCGCATTTGCAGTCCAATGCCGTCCATTGGAGGACTGCATGTACGTCTGCATCTGCAACGGTGTTACCGACAAGACCATTCGCGCGGCGGCTGCCGACGGCGTTTCGTCGCTGGCGGAACTGACCATGCGCACCGGCTGTGCCGGTACCTGCGGAGCCTGTGCGGATTTCGCCGAACAGGTATTGCACGAAGCAATGCCGCGCAACGCGCGCGCCTTCGAACTGCCCATCCTCGCTGCGGCCGCCTGAACCGTTCGCGCGTCTCCTCGCTCGGCTTCTCCCGTTGCCGCCATGCGGCCCGGAACAGTGCCGTCGCGCGGAGCGACTTTGCATCCAATTCGCATTTCTTCACGCCGTTGACGCGGGCGCTATAGTCGGCGCCGATTTCCCGTGGAGAACGGTCATGAAGGGCGACCCGAAAGTCATCGAGCATCTGAACAAGGCGCTCTACAACGAACTCACCGCGATCAACCAATACTTCCTGCACGCCCGCATGTTCAAGAACTGGGGCTTCAAGGAACTCGCCGATCACGAGTACAAGGAATCGATCGACGAGATGAAGCATGCAGACAAGCTCATCGAACGCATCCTGTTCCTCGACGGCCTGCCGAATCTGCAGAACCTCGGCAAGCTCATGATCGGAGAAACGCCGCGTGAATGCCTCGAGTGCGATCTGAAGCTCGAATATGCGGCCGTGCCGGATCTTCGTGCGGCCATCGCCGACGCCGAGAAGGCCGGCGACTATGTCAGCCGCGAGCTGTTCGAGCACATCCTCGAATCCGAGGAAGAGCACATCGACTGGCTCGAAACGCAACTGAACCTGATGAAGCAGCTCGGCGAAGCGAGCTATCTGCAGAAAAAGATCGGCAGTTGATGTGGTAGACGAAGCGGGCGCAAGGCCCGCTTCGTCGTTCAGACGCCGCTGCGCGCGAGCAGGTTGCGCAGTTCGGCGGATACGCGGCCGTATTCGCGCGTGAGGTCGCGCACGAGCGTGCCGGCGTCGCTGAGTGTGCCGCTGCGTGCGCCGTGCTCGATGCGCTTGGCGATTTCCGCGAGCGTCATCGCACCGAGATTCGCGCTCGTGGACTTCAGCGAATGCGAGGGCGCGATCAGGCCGTTCGCGTCGTTGCGTCCGGCGGCGGCTTCGAGCAGGGCGAGATTCTTCGGCGTGTCTTCGAGATAGACGCCGACGAGTTCGGTGAATTCCTCGCCCATGACGTCGAGCAGGTCGCGCACGATTTCCTGATCGAGCGCCGCACCGTCGCGTGCGGCCAGCGGACTCGGTGTCGCTATACCCTCGCCGAACGCCGGGCCGGAACCGTTCGCAGGCGCGAGTGGCGCGCTGCCGACGGCATGCACGCCCGGCGCGACCGGAGGCGGTGCGTGGCGCGGAGCGGAAGCCGAGGTCTGCGGCGCCGCGGACACGCGGCTCTGCGCCTGCTTCGGCAGCCATTTGCGCAGCGTCGTTTCGAGCAGTCCGCGATTCATCGGTTTGGACAGGTATTCGTCCATGCCCGCACCGAGGCACTTGTCGCGGTCGCCGGCCATGGCGTTCGCGGTCATCGCGATGATCGGCATGCGCGGCAGTCGGCCTTCGGCTTCGCGCGTGCGCCGCACGCGCGTTGCCGTATAGCCGTCCATGATCGGCATCTGGCAATCCATGAGTACGAGGTCGAACTGCCCGGCATCGAGTTTTTCGAGCGCCTCCTTGCCGTTTTCGGCGAGTTCGAGACTCAGGCCGAGCAGACTCAGGATGCGCTGCGCGACCTGCCGGTTGACCGGGTTGTCCTCGACGAGCAGCACGTGGCCGCGCAACGGTGTCGACGCGGCATCGGCCGCGGCGAGCTGAACGCCGGGCTCGAGCACCTCCGCCACCGCATTGGGCACGGGTTCCTCGCGCATGCCTTGTTGAACGCCGAGCAATCCGTTCAACGCCGCGCGGAGCTCGGCATCGGAGTATCCGGCGGGAACGATGGCCGAACGGGTGTCCTGGCGCAGTTCGGCCGGCACGTCCTCGCCGCTCGCGACGAAGGCGAAGCGCACGCGCTCGAGCGTCGGCTCGCGCAGTACGTTGCGCAGCAGCGCCATCGGGTTGCCGCGCATGCTGCCGAGGTCGACGATGAGCAGGTCGACCGCCCAGGCATCGCCCATTTGCGCGGCGCTGCGCAGTTTTGCGAGGGCTTCCGCTGCGACGTTCGTGGTCGTGAACTGGATGCCCCAGCTCGTCAGAAAGCTCGCGAGACGCCGCTGTGCCGTTGCATCGTCGACGACGACGAGCGCACGTGCGCCGCCGAGATCCGTGCGCGCGCCGGGTCCGTCGCCGAGCGCCTTGAGGAAGGGGACGCTGAACCAGAACGTCGAACCGCGACCGATCTCGGATTTCACCCCGATCTTGCCACCCATGAGATCGATGATGCGCTTGCAGATGACGAGGCCCAGGCCGGTGCCGCCGTGGATGCGCGTCGTCGAGGCGTCGGCCTGGGAAAACGGCTGGAACAGTTTGTCGGCGGCGTCGGATGCGATACCGACGCCGGTGTCCTGCACCTGGAACATCACTTCGTTGTGGCTGCGCGTTTCACCCTTGCGCGTGACGCGGATCGACACGCTGCCGCGTTCGGTGAATTTGATCGCGTTGCTGACGAGATTGGTGAGCACCTGGCGCAGGCGTACCGGATCGCCGCGCACGGCGAGGCGCACGGCAGGGTCGATCGTGACGGAGAACGAAATGCCTTTGCTCTCGGCCGTTTTTTCCATCAGTCGTTTGACCGCGTCGAGCACCTCGCGCAGGTTGATGCCGACGGCTTCGAGTTCGAGTTTGTTCGCCTCGATCTTGGAGTAGTCGAGGATGTCGTCGACGATGCGCAGCAGCTCGCGCGCCGAGCGATAGGCCGTCATGAGGTAGTCGCGCTGGTCAGGCGCGAGCTTCGTCGACAGCACGATGTCGAGCAGCGGAATCACGCCGTTGAGCGGCGTGCGGATTTCATGGCTCATCGTCGCGAGGAATTCGCTCTTGGCCATCATCGCGGACTCCGCGTCCTGCTTGGCCTTCATGAGGTCCTGCTGCACCTGGCGCAACTCGTCGACCTCGGCCTGAAGCGCGGGCGTCGCGCCGGCCGCGGAGACGGACCCCGCCGATGGCTGCTGGGACGATCGGACCGGAACGTCGGCGCGTTGCGTCGTCGCGTGCGACGAATCGCCGTCGTTGCCCGAGGACGGTGCCAGGAACAACAGAATGCCGCCGAGCAGCAGCAGCGGGGCCATCCAAAAGTTGTGCGGCGGCGGCACCACGATCAGCCCGACCAGGCTGGCGCTGACTACGACCGCAAGACCGCCCCAGCGCATCGCTCCGGCGAGTCGTTTCCAATCCCCCATGCTCGTCCCTCGTCAGCGGCGGTCACGACGCTCGCGCCGTTCGCCTGATCCCCCCGCCTCTGGCGGCCCTATCCCGCAGCGGCGCGGAAATCGTATTCGAGATTCTGCGCTTCGTGCTGCACGAAATTACCCTGGATGAAATCGACGCCGATGGTCCATAGCGTCGCGGCACTCTGTGCGTCCTCGATGCGTGGCGCGATCACGCGACGCCCGTGGTCGTGCGCATCGCGGACGAGACGGCGCAGGTCGTCGCGCATGCGCGGACTCCGGTCGGCGACGCAATCGGGCGCGATCTTGATGAAGTCGACCGGCAGGTGCTGGATCGCGGCCTCGGCCGCTTCGCCGGGAACGGCTCCGGCCAGGCAGAGGCCGACGCCGATCTGGTGCACGGCGGCCGCGAAACCGAAGATGAGGTCCCGATCGTGGGCTTCCTGCGGCAGGCGCAGTTCGAGCACGAGGCGATTGCCCGGGATTCGGCGGGTTTCGAGCTGCTGGCGCAGCCAGGCGGCGCGGCCGGGATCGCTCGCGGCCGCCAGCGACTGGCTTGCGAACAGCCGCACCGGACGGCCCTGGCGCGATCGTTCCGACAGCACCATGAGGCAGCGGCCGAGTACCCAGCGATCGATGTCGTCGATGAGGCCCGCCTGCTCGGCCGCGGGCACGATATGGCTTGCCGTGAGCACTTTGCCGTCGTCGCCGTGGAGTCGCAGCAGCGCCTGGAACTGCTCGTCGGCCTCGCCTTCGTCTTCGCTCGACAGCGAGGCGATCGGCTGGAACACGAGATGGAACGAATCGCTGCGCAGCGCTGCGCGCAGATTGTCGATCAGGGCCTGGTCGCCGCTGGCCTTGAGACCGTATACGCCGACCGTGTCGCGATCGTTGCGCCGCGTGTCGCTCATCGCCCGCTCCGCCGCGGTCAGCATGGAGCCCGCGTCGCCGAGATTCGCCGAGAACGGGCAGATGCCGATGCGCAGAGCGATGTGGAAATGCTGGCCGTCGACGTCGAATCGTTCGCGTGCGACGCGGTCGACGAGCGCGCGACTCCCCTCGGCGAGATCGTTCGCTCCGCGCTCCGGGCTCAGCACGATGAAGCTGGTGTCGCCGAAGCGCGTGACGAGCTCGCTCGCGTCGAGATGCGAGGCGAGAAACGCGCCGATCTGGCCGAGCAGTTTGTCGAAGCCGATGAGGCCGACCTGTTCGCGCAGGTTCGTTGCGTCGTCGAGATCGACATAGAGCAACCCGCCGCGATGCGCGATCGCCTCCTCGGCAGCGAGCTTCGCGTTGATGCGGTCGAGGACGTGCGCGCGTTCGTACATGCCCGTGACCGGGTCGCGCGGATTCTGGTTCTGGGCGCGGCGCCGGATATGGCGCGCGCGGCGCAGCCGGTTCGTGACTGCGGAGATCAGATGCTTGGGGCGTATGGGCTTGGACAGGAAGTCGTCGCCGCCGGCATTCAATGCCTCGAAATGCTTGTCCGTATCGCTCTCGCCGGACAGGAACACGATGGGTGTGGAGACGAAGGCCTCGCGTTCGCGAATGATCGCGGTCAGCTCCGTGCCGGAACAGCCGGGCATGTAGAGATCCATGAGGATCAGGTCGGGGTTGAACCCGTCGATGTCGTTGAGTACCGCGAGCGGGTCGGTGACCATCATCGTCTGCATGCCCGCCTTGCGCAGGATGGATTCGGCGAAGATGGCCTGCGAACGATCGTCCTCGACGATCATGATGCGGTAGGGGTCGGTCTGGTCGGACTCCGTCAGCTCGGCGATGCGCGCCATGATGTCGCCGGCCTGCGCCGGCAGCGGGATGAACGCATCGGCGCCAGCACGCATGGCGCGAAGGCGTACCTCCAGATCGCCGTGTTCCGACAAGGCGAGCATGGCGACCCGGTGGCTCGCACGGCTGCGCGCCGTTCTAAGCGCTTCGCCGAGGCTGTCGAGTTCGCCGAGGAAATGCGCGTCGACGACGACGAGATGCGGCGGGAACGTGCCGATCATCTCGACGACTTCGTCGACATGGTCGAGCAGCGACAACTCGTAGCCCGACAGCTCCAGCTTCTGATCGATCTCGCAGGCCAGCGGGCTGCCGTCGGTCAGGTGGTAGACCTTGCGCGTGCCGTGGCCGTTCGCCGTGCGCGGCGCGGCTGTCGTGTCGACGACGGGTGATTCGGCCTCCCGCGGCTTGTCCGCGACGGCGGCCGGCGGTTCGCCGACCGGCGCACTCGGAGCGTGCAGCGGAACGACGTTCGCGACGGCCGGAGGTGCGGCGACGACCGGCGGGAAGCGCTTCCAATAGTCGGCCGGCGGCACGAGCTGCAGTGCATAACCGTTTTCGCTGCGGTCGAGATCGGCCGGGGCGACGCTGAGTCTGCCGTCGGCGACCGGAGCGGCGACGCGCGCGCTCGCGATTTCGCGCAGTTCGTCGAACAGCGTCGCGACTGCGGTCGAGACCGCGGCGTCGGGGATGCTGACTTGCTCCAGGCTGCTGGCCAGCGCCGATTCGATCGCGAACAGTTTTTCGGCGAGGTCGAGCAGACCGTAGCGGCCGCTGGCTCCGGCCAGCGTCTGAACTTCGCGGAAGATGAGGCTCAGGCTGTTGATGTCCCAGCCGTCACGCGCCTGGCGCAGCCCGCGGCGGGTCAGCGTATCCAGGCGCTTGGGCAGATGCCGCAGGAACGCCTGTCGCAGTTCCGCGCTCTGCTGGGAGTCGTCCTGCTTGAGCATTCGCGAGACCCGAAATCGTCCAGTCGCCGCAATATAGCACGCGTACCGATGCACTCCGATCGGTGCGGCCGCACCGAAGCGCCGGGATACGCTCGAACAATGTATACAGCGCGACGCGCCTCAGCCCTTGAACGGCTGAACGACGACGAGGACGACGATGCCGATCAGCAGCAGCGCCGGGAGTTCGTTGAAGATGCGCAGCCAGCGCGGCGAGCGCGTGCAGCGGTCTTCCGCGAACTCGCGTGCGAGCTTGCCGAGATAGCCGTGGTAGCTGTAGAGCAGGAACACGAGCGCGAGCTTGACGTGCATCCAGGGATTGGCCTTGAAGTAGCCGGGCACGTGCATGAGCCACCAGGTCAGGGTCGCAGCGCCGAAGATGAACGTCAGCGCTCCGCCGATCCGCGTCATGACCAGCAGCCGCCGCTCCATGATCTTCAGCCGCTCGCGGACCACGGGCTCGCTCGCCTCGGCGTGGTAGACGAACAGCCGCGGCAGGTAGAACAGGCCGGCGAACCACATGACCACGGAGACGATGTGAAAGGCTTTTGGCCAGAGCATGGGCGATGCATCGCGTCGAGGGGGC
>CAMLSI010000135.1 GCA_946482585.1 uncultured Lysobacteraceae bacterium | reverse complement strand
CGAGCTGCGACACGGTGTCGAACCAGCGCTGGCCGTCGACGCGCGCGACGATGGCGTCGATGACAGGGTCGACCGCACGAACGGCGCGCGCGGCCTCGCGATCGAGCCGATGCTGGCGCAGCACGACGCTGTTGGGCTGCAGCGCGATCCATTCGGCCGCGCCGAGGTGTTCCGGATGGCGGCTCGCGAGTGCCTGCTGGCGCGCCGGATCGGCCGGCCGGCGCAGCAATTCGTAGCTGCCGTCGAGCGCGGTGATGCGCAGGTCGTCGGGCGCCGGGCCGTCGCCGCAGCCGCGCGCATGCAGCACCAGGTCTTCCGCGCGCAGCGGACCGAGCGCGCGTGCGGCGCGGTGCGCCGGCGACTGGGCGCGCAAGGTCTTTTCATCGCCCGCGAGCAGCAGCTCGTCGCCGAGCTCGATCCACCAGTCGACGCCTTTTGCCTTCTTGTACGTTTCCACCTGTGCATGACTGGCGCTGCGGATGTCCAGCAGCAGCGCGTCGGCGGCGGCCTGGGCGGCCGGCGTGGAGGCGGCGAGCAACAGCGCGGCCAGGGCAGGGGACGGGCGCATGAAACGTTCCTCTCGACACGGATCTGGAGCGCGAACCTAGCACGCACGGCGGAGTCCGGCTGTCGAATCCTGCGCACTCGGCGATGCGGCGGCGCATGGTGGCGAAACAGCCTCCGGCAGGAGCCACGCCGGCTTGCTATGGTGGCGGCCTCATCCAGCCGGAAAACCGCCATGTCGAACCATCTGCCCGCGATCGTCGTCGTCCTCACCGTGCTGCTGCTGATCTTCGTGACCTGGCTCGTCGGCCGCGCGCGCGGGCGCTACGGCATCAAGGCGCCGGCGACGACGGGCAACGAGAACTTCGAGCGTGTGTTCCGCATGCAGATGAACACGGTCGAGAGCACCGTGCTGTTCCTGCCGGCGCTCTGGCTCGGTTCGACCTATGGCTCGCCGCTCGCCGCCGGCATCGCGGGTCTGGTCTGGGTCGCCGCTCGCTTCTGGTACGCGATGGCCTATGCGGAAGCCGCGAACAAGCGCGGCACCGCATACATGATCGCGTCGGCGGCAGCCGGCGCGGCCTTCGCCGTCGGTTGCTGGGGATTGCTGCGCGCGCTGATCGCGTAGGGCCCGTCGCAGCGGTTCGCGTCGCTGCACAATCTGCGGCGCTCTTTTGCGGTCCTGCGGCGCGTCTGCGCCGCAATCGGCAAACAATCCAAAACGTCAACCCGCGTACACCGCACTGCAACATTCCGTGCCGAGCATGCGCCGCGCCGCACCTTATCGCGGCGTATCCCTGGCTGCGGAATCACGGACATGGCGGGAACGAGTCGTCGAGAATTCCTGCGCCTGGCGGCGCAATCGGCAGGTGCGGCCACGGTGATGGCGGCGCTGCCGCCGGCGATCCGCGAGGCGCTCGCGGTCGCGCCGGCCCGCGCGACGGGCACGATCCAGGACGTCGCGCACGTCGTCGTGCTGATGCAGGAAAACCGTTCGTTCGATCACTACTTCGGTGCGCTGCGCGGCGTGCGCGGCTTCGACGATCCGCGCGCGATCCGCCTGCCCGGCGGCGCGAGCGTCTGGCAGCAGCCGGGCGCCGGCGGCGACGTGATGCCGTTCCGGCTCGACACGCACATGACCGCCGCGCAGTGCATGGACGACATCAACCACAGCTGGAAGGGCAACCACGCGCGCTGGAAGGCGTTCGACCACTGGGTGCGCGAGAAGGGCCCGATGTGCATGGGCCACTTCACGCGCACGGACCTGCCGTTCTACTACGCGCTGGCCGATGCCTTCACGGTCTGCGACGCGTGGTTCTGCTCCATCCACGGGCCGACCAATCCGAACCGCATGCACCTGTTCACCGGCACCAGCGGGATTTCGGTGAGCCGTCCCGGCAACCACGCCGTCAACAACGTCGATGACGGCAACTGGACCGCCGACATGACGCGCGACAACACCGCGTTCGCCGCCTACGACTGGACCACGTATGCGGAGCGCCTCGAGCAGGCCGGCGTCAGCTGGAAGGTCTATCAGGAATACGACAACTACGGCGACAACTCGCTGGCCTATTTCCGCAACTTCCGCGGCATCCCGACCTCGTCGTCGCTGTATCGCCGCGGTCGCGATTACGCGCCGGGCTCCAACGCGTCGAACGCCTACACGACTCTGGGCCGGCCGCTGATCGAACAGTTCCGCGCCGACGTCGCCGGCGGCACCCTGCCGCAGGTGTCCTGGCTCGTCGCACCTTTTTCCATGTGTGAACATCCGGAAGCCGCGCCGGCCTACGGCGAGGCGCTGACCGCGCAATTGCTGGCCGCGCTCGCGGCGAACCCGGCGGTCTGGTCGAAGACCGTATTCATCATCACCTACGACGAGAACGGCGGCTTCTTCGATCACGTGCCCTCGCACGTGCCGGCGCTGACCGCGAGTCTCGGCAAGAGCACGGTCGCGACGGCGAGCGAGAACCACGGCGGCGTGCCGGTCGGTCTGGGCATCCGCGTGCCCAGCCTCGTCGTGTCGCCGTGGAGCCGCGGCGGCTGGGTCAATTCGCAGGTGTTCGATCACACGTCGGTGATCCGCTTCCTCGAAGCGCGCTTCGGCGTCTACGAGCCCAACATCGGCGCCTGGCGCCGCGCGATGACCGGCGATCTGACCTCGACGCTGGATTTCAGCGCGACCGACGCGGCCTGGCCGACCTTGCCCGATACCGCCACCTTCATCGCGAACGCGGACGCGAGCTGCCGGCTCGCGCCGCCGACGGCGCCGGCGGTCAACACGCTGCCGACGCAGGAGGCCGGTTCGCGTCCCGCGCGCGCGCTGCCGTATTCGCTCAGCGTCAACGGCCGCATCGACAGCGCCGCGGGACGCTACTGGTTGGATTTCTACAACGACGGCGCTGCCGGCGCCGGACTCAACGTCTATGCCGACAATCGCAGCGACGGCCCCTGGTTCTATTCGCTGGGCAGCGGCACCGAGCTGTCGGACTACTGGAGCGCGCAGGCCGTGACCGCGGGCATCTACGACCTGCACGTGCACGGCCCGAACGGATTCCTGCGCAGCTTCGGCGGCGATCTCGCGCGCGCGGCGAACGGCGCGAATCCGGAGCTGGTCGTGCTCTACGACATCGAGCGCAACGCGCTCGTGCTGCGCCTGCGCAACGGCGGCAGCGCCGCCTGCCGCGTCACCGTGACCCCGAATCGCTACGGCACGCAACCGCCGCGCGCCGTCGATCTCGCCGCCGGCGCGAGCGTCGATCTGGAGTGGAACCTGTCGGCGCAGCAGCGCTGGTACGACGTCGGCCTCGTGAGCGACCACGATCCGCACTGGCAGCGCCGCCTCGCCGGGCACCTCGAGAACGGCGCGCCCGGCGTCAGCGATCCCGCGTTCGGCGCGCGCAACGAAACCCTGTTCGCCGACGGCTTCGAGAACGCTGCCTGATCGCCGCCGCGCTCAGCGCGCGAAATAGCACTCCATGGTGCGGCGATAGTCGGTCGCCTGGCTGCGGGCGTCGAGATTGTTCGCCATGCAGCCGGCGAGTTTCGCGCTGTCGGGCGAGACCGGGCCGAGCTTCTTCGCGAGCTGGTTGATCACGTCGTAGGCCAGCATCTGGTGATCGACGCAGTCGTAGAGCGAGCCCTTCGGATCGAGCCGGAAACAGTACATCGACAGGCGGTCGCGGACATCGCGGCGCTGCCGCGCGACGGCCTGGCGCAGCCGCTGCTGGCGGATGTAGTCGGATTCGGGCAGCGGCGTGGCGACGAGGCAGGCCTGTGCAGTCCAGCTGCCTTGCGCATCGCGGCATTTGTACGTCACGCCGGCCGCACCCAGGTTCAGTGCGAGTGCGATGGCAAACAGTGCGGGCATCGAGCTTCCCCCCGGAGCTGAAACGTGGTCACGACGGTAGCGCGTCTGCCCACCGCGTCAAGCTGCATGCGTGATTTCGCACCGACACGGTAACAGCATGCCGCTTGCACGAGCCGTGCCGATCAGCCCGCTCGCCGGCCGGCGCGGCGCTGCAGCCACCAGAGCGTCGCGGCCGGCACCAGCCAGGCGAGGAACCAGGGCCAGCGCGGACCGGGCACCGGCACCGGCGTTGCCGCGATTGCCGTGCCCGCGAGCGTGCGCGTCGCCGCCGCCGCGTACGCACGATGCAGCGCGACGGTTGCGTCCGCGGCGCGCACGAAAAAGCGTGTCTGCGCCGTGCCGGCGCGCAGCGCGTGCCAGCCGGATTCGCGCGGCCAGAAACCGCCGCACCAGCGCCCGTCGCTGTCGCGCTGCGTCAGCAGATCGGTTGTCTCGCCCGAAGGCGCGTCGACGTGCAGGCTGTCCTCGCGTGCGCAGAGTTCGATGCGCTCGTACTGCCAGCTCTGTGCCGGCGCCGTCGGTCGCGCCGCCTGTCGCGGACGCGCGAGTCGGTCGATCGCGTGCGCCCAGAGCGCATCGTGCAGTGCGGCCTGGCCGCCGGGCACGAGCGTGCGCGTGCCGTACAGCCACCACGCGCCGAGGCGTCCCTGGCCGCGATTGCGCGCTGCGGCGACTGCGACGCCGTTGCGATCCTGCGCCAGCACGAGACTGTCGCTCCCGGCCACGCGCAGCGGCAGGCGCTGCAGCGCGGACGCGCCGTCGTCGGGTTCTCCGGCGATGCGCAGGGTGGGCGTGACGTCGGCGGATTCGAGCGAGAGGCCGAGTTCGCGCCACTGCGCGACGAACGCGGCCGACGGCGCGCTGCCGAGGCGCAGCAGCAGGCCGAGGCCCGCATCGACGGCGGCGAGCAGGCGCGCCCGCGCGGCCTTGTCCAATTGTGACCAGGCGCGTTCGTCGATGACGGCGACATCGGTCTCGGCGAGTGCCGCGTCGGTGAGCGAGGCGTCGCCGCGCTGCTGCGCGAGGCCGCGACTCAGGGCGATGCGCGCGTCGACCGTATGGCCCGCGTCGAGCGCCCAGCGCTGCAGATACTTCAGGTCCGCATCGGGGCCACCCGCGAGCAGCAGCAGCCGCAACGCCGTGCCGTCGCGCACCGAGACCGGTACGGCGACGCGTTCGACATCGGTGCCGGCCGCGTCGATCAGGCTGAGCTCGTAGCTCACCTCGGCCGCCCGCGGCGCAAACAGCGCAAACGCGAAACGGCCGTCCGCGCCGAGGGCGGCCGGCTCGCGCCGAGGGCCGCCGGGTTCGCGCAGCGCGATGCGCAGGCCTTCGCCCTGGGCGACGCTGCCGCGCAGGGTAAACGTGTGTCCCGCACGCAGGTCGTCGGGCAGCTCGATCGAGACGACGCCGCGCGGCAGCGGCGCCGCGTCGAAATACAGGCGGCGTCCGCGCACCGCGTCGCGGTCGACCGCGTCGAGGCCGCCGCCGATCACCTGGATCGCACTCGCGTCGGGACGGCGCCGCAGCGCGGTCGCGAGGTCGGGCACGCGTTCGACGCCGGCGGGCGCGTCGCTGCCGGGCAAGGCGACGGTGTGCGCATCGGCCTGCACCGCGGCGGCGCCGCCCACGGTCAGCACACGCAGCGGCTTTCCGTTCGCGGGTTGTCGTGGTGGAAAAAGCACGAAATACAACAAGGCCGGCGCGGCGAGCGCGGCGGCGATGCCGAGCAGCCGACGCCCGCCCGCGAGGTGCAGCGTCTCGACGATGCCGAGCAGCGCGGCCGCGGCGAGCAGGACGGCGACGGCGTGCTCCATCGTCATGGTTTCGTCTCCGTCGCGCGCAGCGCGTCGAGATAGGCGCGGCCGGCCGCATCGATCGCGCCGCGGCCGCTCGAGGCGGCGCTGGCGCGCGGCAGCAGCGGCCATAGCCGCTCGCGCAGATCGATCAGGCACGCGCTGCAGGCGGGATCGCGACGCAACGTGTCGGCCGCCTCGGCCAGGTCCAGCGCGTCGGCCGACCCCGTGCCGCGGCGCCGCTGCCACGCGTCCCAGCGCGCCCAGTCGGGCACGGTGTTCGCGCGCAGGTTTTGCCAGACCGCATCGAGATCGGCGTCGGCCGGCGTCGCGACGACCGCCGCGTTCGTGCTGTCGCGCAGGCCGGCCCGATCGCCGCTGAGACGGCGCGTTTCGTCCACGGGCGGCAGTTCCAGGCCGACGCGCGCGAGGTAGATGCGCGTCGCCTGCTGCACGAGCTTGATCTGTTCGAGTGCCTTGTATTCGTAGGGCAGCGCCTGCTGCGGCCGGCCGCTGCGCAGCTCGAGCTCGGCCTGCCACATCTGCTCGAGCGCGACCTTGAGGATCTTGCGGGTTTCCGGATCGAGCAGTGTCGCGGCTTCGGCGATGTCGTGCGTATGGCCGTATTCCGCGAGCACGTTGCCGGCATCGCCGAAACGCCTGGGCGCGGACGTCGCCTCGTGATCGTGGCCGTCGTCGGGCGTGTGTTCGCCTTCGCCGTGTTCGTCCGCGTGTTCGTCCTTTGCCGGTGCGGCGGCGTCGGACGATTTCGGCGCCGGCTTGGGCGCATGTCCGCGGCCGCCGCTTTCGAACTCCTCGCCGAGGAACTGGCCGTAGCGCAGGCGCAGGATTTTCTGTTCGACGCCGAGCGCATCGGATCTGCCGACGAAGCGGGTTTCGTCGAGCCCGGGACGCTCGGCGATCAACGCTTCGGTGTCGATGATGATCTGGCGCTGACTGCGGAAATACGCCGGCAAGGTCGTGCGCACGAGACCATCCATGCCGACGCTGTCGTCGGCCTGCGGCGGCGGCAGCCGCAGGATGTAGCTCGCGCTGCGGCTGCGCTGCGGCTGCGGCGTGCGCGTGTCGGCGACGTCGAAACGCACGATGACTTCGTCGCCGGGCGCGAGCGCGAGTGCGGCCAGGTCGATGCGGTGGCGATAGCGCCGTTCGCGCGCGTCGCCTTCGCCGCGCAGGCGCTGCGTCTGCTGCCTGACCTGGATGTTCTCGCCGCTGCCCTGCGCACGCGTGATCTCGAGCGTGGCTTCGCCGAGCGCATAGTCGTCGCTCGCGCGGATGTCGAAATCCCAGGTGTTCTGGCTGCTTTCGCGCAGGCTCAAGGTTTTGTCGGGCGCTTCGACGCGAATCTGCGGCGGCTGGTCCGCGATCACGTCGAGGCGATAGCGTCTGTCGTCGGCCAGCGCCGTATCGGTGTCGATCTCGATGCGATAGAGCGCGGCGGCTGCGAGGATCGTCGTCGCGGTCCAGTGCTCGTTCCCGCGCGCGAGTTCGAGGGTCCGGCCGTCGTGGAAGCGCAGGCGCGCCGCACGCGGCGGCGGCGCGAACGCGAGCTGCCACTGAAGACGGCTGCCTTCGGGCACGCGCGCGTCGAGGCTTTCGCTTTCGTCGGGCGCGAGGCCGGTGTAGCGCGGCGGCGTCACGTCGAGACGCGCGCTCACGAGTCCGACCGGGCCTGCCGGCGCCGCAGTGCCGGCCGGCGTTGCGATCGCCGCGGTCGGCGCCGGCGCCGGCGTCCACAGACTCAGCAGCAGCGCGACCGCGGCGAGTGCGAGACTCGCCGCAAGTGCCGCGGTCGACAGATCCGGCCGCAGATCGGGCAGGCCTTCGGCGACGCGCGCCTGCAGACGCTGCTGCTGCAGTTGCGCCAGCGGCGACAGCCTTGCTGCATCGACGAGCAACAGCGCGGCACTGTCTTCGAAGCGGCGGTCGACGCTGTCGAGCGCGCGCAGATACCAGTGCAGGTCGTGGCGGCGGCGGTCTTCATGGGCCCAGAGCAGGCCGGCGATCGCGGCGGCGGCGAGGACGACCAGCGCGGCCGCGGTGCCGAGCTGCGCGTGGGCGAGCCAGGCGAGTGCGAGCGCCGGCGCGAGCGCGAGCGTCAGTGCGACGAGCCGGCGCCGGCGGCGCACGGCACGCCGCCTCGCGGCATGGAGCGACAGGGCGCGTTCGGCCACGACGAGCAGTGCGACCAGAACGATCAGCAGCGACACGAACGGCCGCGGCGCCGTGTCCGCGCGCACCGCGCCGACGGATGGGCGCATGGCGGCCGCGCTCGCGCGGTCGGGCGGCGCGGCGGCCGGTTGCAAATGGGAAAACAGCAGGGCGGGAAAATCCGGTTCGAGCACGGCCGGCAGCGTGTCCGGCGCGATCGGCGCCGCGAAACGCAGCACGCGCCCGCGTCCGCGCGGCTCGGCGCGCAGCAGCGGCTCGCCCTGCGCATCGCGCGCGACCACGTCGCCGCGATCGCGCGGCGGCGCGTCGACGAGCGCGGTGCCGCCGTCTTCGATCCACCGCAGCAGTGCGGCCGAAGGTTCCCCGGCCAGCCAGAACACGAGACCGGTGCCGCTCGCGATCGGCGCGTCGGCGGCATCGAGCGCGATCCGGTAGCGTTCGACGTTGTCGCGATTCGCGGCGGCGATCGCAGCGCGCAGATAAATCGCGGCCGTCGTCTCGCCATTTGCGCGCAGCGATACGTGCTGCAGCGACGCCGGCGGCACCGAGGGCGGCGCCGCCGGCGCGCTGTTGACGATGCGCCAGTCGACCTCGCGGCTCAGCCGGATCGCGCCGCCGTCGAGGCCGCGCAAGGCCGGCGGTGCAACCACGTGCAATCGCGTCGCGGGCGGCAATTCGGTGTCGAGTTCGCGCAGCAGGCTCGCGATCGGGGCCGCATCGGTCGAGGCAGCCTCGGCCAGCGACGGATAGCCCGGCTGCAGCCAGCGCCAGTCGGCACCGCTCGTGTCGAGCGCGGCGCGCGCCTGTGCCGGATCGACACCGGGCACGACCGCAACCAGATCGGCCGCGGCTGTGGAATCGCCATAGCGCACGGGTGCGGCGATCAGCACGGCGACGGCGGCAACGATCAGCGCGCGCACGAGCAGCAGCGGCCATTGTTCGAGCCGTATCCGTCGCCGCGGATGCGCCGGGCCGTGCACCCAGCGCAGGGCCGCAAACGGCGTGGGCTTCTGTTCCTGGCGCCGGTTCAGATGCAGCAGCAGCGGCACGATCAGCGCCGCGAGCGCCGACAGGCCGAGCGGCAGCAGCAGCGCGAGACTCATGCCGGCTCCGCCCCGGGCCGCGTACCGAACAGCTGCCGCAACGCGACGTCCGCGGGAGCGTCGAGATAGTGCGTCGCGAGGCGTATGCCGCTCGCGGCGAGCCGCGAACGCAGCGCCTGCTGCGCCTGCGCGAACGCATGGAGGTAGTCGGCGCGCGCGGTCGGACCGTCCGCCAGCAGCTCCGTGCCGTTCTCCACATCGATAAAACGCCGGCTGTCGCGGAACGGAAAATCGCGCTCCTCGGCGGTCAGTATCCGGATCACGACGACTTCGCGCCGGGCCGCGGCCAGGCGCTCGGCGAGTTCGGCGGCGGCCTCGTCGAACGCGTCGCTGAGCAGCAGTACCAGCGACGCGGGCGCGATGCGCTCCCAGAGCGGCAGCAGCGACGCCTGCTCCGGCCAGCGGCCGGCCGCGCGCCAGCGCAGCAGCTCCTGCACGCAGCGGTCACGCTGACGCGGACCGCTGTCGGCCGCGATAAGCGCCAACGGTTGTGTCGACAATGCGGCGACACCGAAGCGATCGCCCTGGCGCAGCGCGAGCTCGATCGCGCACGCGGCCAGCGTGCGTGCGGCATCCAGCCGGCTCGACGACGCATCGGCTTCGTCGGCCTGCGCCATCGATGCGCTCGTGTCGACGAGCACCCAGAGATCGAGCGGCGAATCGCGCTCGGATTCGCGCACGAAATAGCGATCGGAACGCGCGTACAGCTTCCAGTCGACGCGGCGCGGTTCGTCGCCGGGGGCGTAGGCGCGGTACTGCGCGAACTCGAGCCCGACGCCGCGGCTGCGGCTGCTGTGCTGGCCGAGCCCCTGCGCGCCGGCGGCGCGGCGCGGCACGAGTCGCAGGTCGCGCAGTCGCGCGCGCAGCGCAGGTGTGACGAGTTCAGGCGTCATGAGCGGGGATGCGCGATTCGTGCAGCGGCCGTCGCGACATGAAGCGCGCCGGGTTCAGCGAGTTTCGCGGCGGTGGAACGCCGGCGCTGCGGCGGGCGCGACGAACCGCACCGCCGTGCCGGCGAATCGGCCGGGACGCGCATCAGCGCGGAAACTCCACGCCGTCGAGCACCGCCGCGACGACATCGTCGGCGCTGCGGCGTTCTGCCTCGGCGACGAACGACAGCAGCAGGCGATGGCGCATGACCGGCGCCGCGAGCGCGCGCACATCGTCGCGCGTCGCGGCGAGGCGGCCGTGCAGCAGCGCGCGCGCCTTGCTCGCGAGCACCAGCGATTGCCCTGCGCGCGGTCCCGCGCCCCAGCGCACCCAGTCGCGCACGGCCGCGAGCGTCGAGGTCTGCGGCCGCGTCGCGCGTACGAGGCGCGTGATCCAGGTCAGTACGTCGTCGCCGACGGTCACGTCGCGCACGAGCCGCTGCAGCGCGATGAGCTCGTCGCCGCTCATGACGGCGCCGATTGCGGCCGCCGCATGGCCCGTGGTCTGCGCGAGGATCGCGCGTTCTTCGGCCTCGTCCGGATAGTCGACGCGCACGTGCAGCAGGAAGCGGTCGAGCTGCGCTTCCGGCAGCGGATACGTACCCGCCTGTTCGAGCGGATTCTGTGTCGCGAGCACGAAGAACGGCTGCGGCAGCGTGTGCGTGACGCCCGCGTAGCTGACCGTGCGTTCCTGCATCGCCTCGAGCAGGGCAGCCTGGGTCTTCGGCGGCGTGCGATTGAGCTCATCGGCGAGCAGCAGGTGGGTGAAGATCGGTCCGCGCTGGAATTTGAAATGACGACGGCCGGTACCGTGGTCCTCCTCGAGGATTTCGGTGCCGAGGATGTCGCTCGGCATCAGGTCCGGCGTGAACTGGATGCGGTGGAAATCCAGATGCAGCGCCTGGCCGAGGCTGCGCACGAGCAAGGTCTTGCCGAGCCCCGGCACGCCTTCGAGCAGGCAATGCCCGCCGGCGAGCAGCGCCGTGAGCAACTGCTCGACCACGCTGTGCTGGCCGACGATAGCGGCGGCTATCGCGTCGCGCAGGGCCTGCAGGCGATCGAGCTGCGATTGCAGGGACTGTTCGGTCAGGGGCGTGCTCATGCGGTCGGTATCCGTCGGTTGGCGTCGACGCGCGGCGGCGCGCGTCCTCATCGAAACGCATTGTGCGTCGATGTTGCGTGGGGGCAGCACTGCCATTGGTTTGGTTGTCGCGCCGACGGCGTCGGGCGATCCGTCGAAGACGGCGGCGAACCGCGCCGCTGCCGGACAGCTCACGCCGTCAGCGCATAGATCACGATGTTGACCGCGAACTTCGTATTGTCCTCGGCGAGCCAGCGCTTGTTGCGCCAGTCGTAGTCCCACTCGCAGCCGTAGTCCTTGTTGCTGTA
>CAMLSI010000134.1 GCA_946482585.1 uncultured Lysobacteraceae bacterium | reverse complement strand
CTCGCCATCGCGGTCGCTGGCTTCGCGGCATTGCCGCTCGCGGCCAGCGCACAGGATCCGACCGACACCGAGCGCAAGGACGACATCGAGCTCGAAGGCGTCGTCGTCACGGGCTCGCGCATTCCGCGCGCGACGATCGAAGGGCCGGCGCCGGTCACCGTCGTCACGGCCGACGACATTCGCGCGAAAGGCCTCGCGACCGTCTACGATGTCGTGCGTTCACTGACCCAGTCGACGGGCTCGGTGCAGACGCAGCAGTTCCAGGGGTTCACCCCGGGCGCGCAGCAGGTCGATCTGCGCGGTCTCGGCCCGAGCTACACGCTGGTGCTGCTCAACGGCCGGCGCATGGCCGACTTTCCGCTCGCCTACAACGGCCAGAGCAATTTCACCGACATCGCGAACATTCCGGTGTCGATGATCGATCGCATCGAAGTGCTGACCGGCAGCGCGTCGGCGATCTACGGTTCCGACGCGATCTCCGGCGTCATCAATTTCATCCTCAAAAAGCAGGCCGATGGCGCGACGCTGAGCTATCGCGTCGGCGATACGCACGACGGCGGCGGTTTCTCGCAACGCCTGCAGTTCAGCGGCGGCGGCAGCGTCGGTGCGCTCGATGCGATCTTCGGCGTCGAGTTCTACAAGCAGGATCCGATCTTCCAGTACCAGCGCGCGTTCCAGGATTCGCTCGACGACAACCCGACCCTGAGCGGACCTGCCGTACCGTCGCGCGTGTTCCTGCGCTGGAATCCGGCGACCTTGCAGTACATCGACCCGGGCCAGGCGACCTGCGCGGCGCTGTCGCATCTCGACCGCGGCAGCATCACCTACAGCTTCCGTCCCAATCGCGGCTATTTCTGCGGCAGTACCGAAGCGCTCTACGGCACGGTGCAGAACCAGCGCGAGAACGGCGTCGGCTATGCCTCACTGACCTATGCGATCGACGACGATCTGCGCGCCTATCTCGACTTCCAGGCCGCGCACACGCGCGCGAAATTCGGCGGCGGGCCGAACTTCTGGGGCTACAGCGGCGCGAGCAACAACACCTTCATCAACGCCGACACCGGCACCTACGAGGCCTGGCAGCGCATCTTCACGCCCGAGGAAGTCGGCGGCCTGGAGTCGATCCTCGACTACAACCGCGACACGACGCGCTCACTGAACACCGGCATCGAAGGGCACGTCGGCGACTGGCACTACGACGCCGGCTATTCGCATGCGCGTTTCCGCATGACGCAATCGCACCGCGCGATCGTCGCCGCCGATGCGGATCGCTTCTTTCTCGGCGAATCGCTCGGCATCGACGCCGACACGGGCTACACCATCTTCCGGCCCGACGTGTCGCGCCTGTACCAGCCGCTGACGCGCGCCGAATACGATTCGATCTCGCGCTTCACGCCGATCGACGCGCACACGCGCGCCGAATCGTTCAACCTCAGCATCGACAACGGCATGCTGTTCGCGCTGCCGGCTGGCGACGTCGGCATGGCGGCCGTGGCCGAATACGGCGCACAGTCCTATGCGATGAACATCGACCCGGACGTGATCGCGAACCGGTATTTCGGCTGGACCGGCACCGGCGGCAACGGTTCGCGCAGCCGCTTCGCACTCGGCGCCGAATTTCGCGTGCCGGTGCTGTCCTCGCTGAGCCTGACGCCGGCCGCGCGCTATGACCGCTATTCGTTCGCCGGCCACGCCACCGCCAAGACCACGCAGGCGCTCGGCCTCGAATGGCGCCCGCTCGATGCGCTGCTCGTGCGCGGCAGTGCCGCGACGAGCTTCCGTGCGCCGGATCTGCACTACGTCTACGCCGGGCCGAGCGGCGCTTACTACACGCTGACCGACTATTACCTCTGCCGCTCGCGCCAGCCCGACGTGCCCTATTCCGACTGCGATTTCGACCGCGTTTCGGTCAAGGGAACGCGCCGCGGCAACCGCGAACTCGACAGCGAGTCGGGCAAGTCCTTCACCTACGGCTTCGTCTGGTCGCCGCTGCCGGAGTTCGACATGAGCGTCGACTACTACGACATCCGGCTCGAGAACGTCATCACCGACCGCAGCCTCGACGAAATCCTGCGCACCGAGGCCGACTGCCGCCTCGGCGTGACCGAGGGCGGCACGCCGATCAGCCCGGCCTCGCCGACCTGCCTGCAGGTGTTTTCGCTCGTGAGCCGCAATGCGGATGCCGCGCCGGTCGCGCCGGGCCAGATCAACGGCGCCAACACGTATCCGATCAACGCAGCCTCGTTGCGCAATGCCGGCATCGACGCGACGCTGAACTATCGCCTCGACACCGCGCGGCTGGGTCGTTGGGCGTTCCGGCTCAACTACACCGGCGTGCTGAAGTATACGTATCAACAGTTCCCGGGCGACGAACCGATCAACGTGCGAGACGATCGCGGCAACGACAACCTGCGCAGCAAGATCAGCGGCAGCGTGGCCTGGAACTACGGACCGGTCACGACGACGGTGTTCGGCCAGCGCCACGGTTCGCTGCCGAAGAACGACCAGAGCGGCCGCTACGGCCCGAGCATGACCTACAACCTCTCGGTCGACTGGAACATCAACGAACGCGCGCGGCTCGGCTTCGCGATCGCCAACCTGCGCAACACGCCGCCGCATCGCGATGCGACCAACGCGACATATCCGTACTACGACCAGTTCCAGTTCGATCCGATCGGCCGCCAATACTTCATCGAGTTCGCTTACCGCTTCGGCGGATCGGTCAAGGGCTGAGCCCGGAAGACGGCCGCCGGCACCGGCGCCGTCGCGACACCGGACGTCGCTCCGGCGCTCAGCCCGGCTGCACGGCGGCGGTTGCCGCCGTGCGGCGCTTCACGTTCACGCGAACCAGCCAATACAGCGTCAGCAGCAAGGACAGGAGGATCGGCGTCGCGCGCAGCAGCGGATGATCGAACGGCGCGGGAATGTGCTTCGCCTGCCCGAGGAAGAACGACAGGTTCGCGATCGTCAGCGCGAGTCCCATGCGCCCGAGATGCCGCGTCAGGCGCTGCGCGCCGTGCAGGGTGCCGCGGCGAAGCAGGCGCGCATCGAATGCGGCGCTCAGCAGCGCGATGCTCGCGAAAACGAAGAACATCGGCGCCCAGCCTGCCGTTTTCGGATCCGCGCGCACCTCGAAGCCCACCGCGTAGCCGAACAGTCCGATCAGAACCGCGGCGACCATGAACACGGTCAGCGTGCCGCGCGACTGCTCCACGGGCTTGCGTACCGCGAGCACGCCAGTCGCGACGAGATAAAACGTGAGCACGCCGGCAATGATCGAAATGCGCTCGAACTTCAGCATCGCCATGACCGCTCCGGTCGAGGTCATCACGAGCATCGCGATCGCGAATGTCAGCCCCGCCTGCCGATGCCATGCGCCTCCCTTGCGCGAAAGCAGTGCGATCATGCCCGCGATCAGCGCGAGCGATCCGGCGACGATATGAACGATGACCATGGCGACTCCCCGTCTGTGCGTCGCCGCAGCCTCGTTCACGCCGTCGCACGCGGCCAGAGCGCTTGCGACGAACGACGGAAAGCCGGGCGCGAACGACGCCCGTTCGCGACGGACGGTGCGGGACGTTCGTGGGTTGGCGTTCCGTCGGTTGGCGCCGAGCGCAGCCCAGCCCGACGCCGAGACGTCTCCACATCGAAGAACGTGGAACGAAGAACGTCCGCGGCGACGAAACTCTGCTGCGCGCATCGCGTCGCCGGCATCGCTCCGGCGCCGATTTTTCGATCGGCGAAATGTCGGCGTCGGGCTCGGCTGCGCCCGGCGCCAACCGGCGAATCGCCGGCGACGCCTCGATGCCGTTCGTCACCGCCGGCCGCAACTCGCCACCGCCGCCCCGCGTTTCGTCGCAGATGACGTGCACGGCGACGGCTGCGCGGGCGATGGTGAAATCCCGCCGCCGCCGCAGGTTTCGTCATGTCATCTTCCGTTGCCGATATCGCCGTCGCCGCCGCACCGAGATTCGTCGCATCACCGCGCGAGCACCGGTCCAGCCAGGCCGACCGCGCCGCGCGCGTGCTGAACGCCGCTGCGCTCGCGTGTTTCGGCGTACTGGCCGCGGGCCAGCTGCTGCTCGCGTTCTATGTGGTCGCGTTCTACGGCCGCGCCGCGCTGCAGGGGCGCTTTGAGGACTGGAACAAGGTCCTGCCGAACGGCTACGTGCCCGGCGCCACGTTCATGAATCTGATGCTCGGACTGCATCTCGCACTCGCGGTCGTGGTCATCGTCGGCGGCGCGCTGCAGGTGCTGCCGGCCGTGCGGCGGCTCTGGCCGCGCTTCCATCGCTGGAACGGCCGCGTCTATCTCGCCGCGGTCACCGTGGTCAGCCTCGGCGGCCTCGTGATGATCTGGACGCACGCCGGCAAGGGCGATCCGGCGCAGCACGTCGCCATCACACTCAACGCGCTGCTGATCCTCACGTGCGGCGGCTACGCCCTGCGTCATGCGCTCGCACGCCGCTTCGACGCTCACCGGCGCTGGGCGCTGCGCCTCTATCTCGCGGCCGCCGGCGTCTGGTTCTTCCGTGTCGGATTGATGTTCTGGATCATCGTGAATCGCGGTCCCGTCGGCTTCGATCCCGTCGCGTTCCGCGGACCGACGCTGATCGTGCTCGCGTTTGCGCAGTACCTCGTTCCACTCGCGCTGCTCGAACTGTATTTCCGCATCAAGGCGATGCCCGCCGCGGCGCCGCGCTACACCATGGCGGCCACGCTTGCGCTACTCACCCTCGCGCTCGTCGTCGGCATCGCCGGCGCGTCGCTGGTGCTCTGGCTGCCGCGCGTCGCATGAAGTCGGCCCGCGGTCGCGCACGAGCCGCTCCGCCGCCTGTAGCCGCGATGCCGTTCCCGGGTATCGTTGCGCCCATGCCGTCCGCCACCACCCCGCCGCCGCGCGGTTTCGCGCAACTGGTCAATCGCCGCCGCGTCGTCGCGGTGCTCGTGCTGTCGGCGCTCTGGGGACTGATGCTCTCGCCGGCGTGGAAGTCCGGCACGGCCGCACTGGTCGCGCGCACGATGACGATCGGCGCGATCGCGATGATCGCGTTCGGCCTTGCCGAGCAATGGCCGCGGCGTTTGCCGCGCTGGATCGCGCGCTGGGTGCTGCAGGTCGTCGCCGTCGCCGCCGCGATCCTGCCGACCGTGCTGTTCATCTATCTCGCGAGCACGCCGCATGGCGCACCGCCGTTCTACAAGGATGCCGACCGGCTGTCGGGTTTCGGCATGCTCGTCGTCACCGGGCTGCTGTTCGCACCGTGGGTCGCGGTCACCGCGCTGGTGCGCCAGCGCGACAGCTTCATGCGGCACCAGGCGCTCGCGTTCCAGCTCGAACGCAGCGAACTCGAACGCAAGGCCGTCGATGCCCGCCTGCGCCTGCTGCAGGCGCAGGTCGAGCCGCATTTCCTGTTCAATACGCTGGCCAACGTGCGCGAGCTCGTCGATTCGGGTTCGCCGCAGGCGTCCGACGTGCTCGGCAGCTTGATCGCCTACCTGCGCGCCGCGGTGCCACGCATCAACGATCCTGCGACGACGCTCGGACAGGAACTCGACCTCGTGCGCGCCTACCTCGAACTCATGCAAATGCGCATGCCCGATCGCCTGCAGTACTCGTTGCAGGCGGATGCGGCGGCGCACAACCTGCGCTGCCCGCCGATGACCTTGCTCACGCTCGTCGAGAACGCGGTCAAGCACGGCATCGATCCGAGCGAAGACGGCGGCCGCATCGACGTCAGCGTGCACGTCGCCGACGACCGCTGCCACGCACGCGTCGTCGACACCGGCGTCGGCCTGCGGACGGACGGCGAAGACGGTCTCGGCACCGGCATCGCCGCATTGCGCGAACGCCTGCAGCTGACGTTCGGCGCCGAGGCGCGGCTCGCGCTGACGCGGAACCTGCCGCACGGCGTCTGCGCCGACCTGCACCTTCCGGCCTGGCGGCAACGCTCGTGACGGCGCCGCGACCGACCGCGCTGATCGCCGACGACGAGCCGCTGCTGCGCAAATCGCTCGCGCGCCTGCTCGGCGTGGCCTGGCCCGAGCTCGACGTCGTCGCGTACGCGCGCAACGGCCGCGAGGCAGTGGAGAAGTTCGAACAGTTCAAGCCCGACGTCTGCTTTCTCGACGTGCACATGCCCGGCGTTTCCGGCGTCGAGGCCGCGCGTCGCATCGGCCGCCGCGCCCATCTCGTATTCGTGACCGCGTTCGATCGCTACGCGGTGCAGGCATTCGAACACGGCGCGCTCGACTACCTCATGAAACCCGTCGAGCGCGCGCGCCTCGCCGACACCGTCGCGCGTCTGCAGGAACGTCTGCGCCAGCCGCAACGCACCGACATGGATGCGCTGCTCGAACAACTGGCCGCGCATCTGCAGAAGAAGATCGGTTCCGCGACCGGCGGCGCATCCCCGCCGCACGCCGAAACCGGCGACGCGACGCCGCCGTCGCACGCACCGCAGACAACCGCGGTGACGGCCGGCGCAGCCGCGGCGCCGCTGCGCTGGGTTCGCGCATCCGTCGGGCCGGCGTTGCGGCTCATCGCCGTCGACGACATCGACTACCTGCGCTCCGACGAGAAATACACACGCATCGCCTGGCACGACGAAACCGGCAAGCCCGCCGACGCGCTCGTGCGCACGCCGCTCAAGGATCTGCTCGCGCAGCTCGACACCCGCCAGTTCGCCCAGGTCCACCGCTCCGTCGTCGTCAACCTCCGCGCGATCCGCCACGTCACGCGCGGCGACAACGAAACCGCGGACATCCATCTCAAGCATCGGCCGGAACGATTGCCGGTGAGCCGCAGCTATCTGCATCTGTTCCGGCAGATGTGAGTCGCGGCGGTCGCCGATGCGATCACGTTCGGGAAAGCCTTCGCAATGGCGCCTCCGACGCCGGGCTTCCCTGCACCCGGTACCAACCCAGGC
Source organism: uncultured Lysobacteraceae bacterium (assembly GCA_946482585.1). The sequence goes on along the minus strand of CAMLSI010000134.1, from coordinate 4,356 downwards.
GAGTACCGGGGCTTGCTACGGCCGGCAGGTCGCCGAGTAATCGGTCTCGTCGCGTTCGACGACGGGAAGGCTCGCAGGCTTTCCCCAGAGATAGCCCTGCCCGTAGGCCACGCCGAGTTCGCCGAGGACGTCGGCGGTTTCGTGGGTTTCGACGCCTTCGGCCACGAGCGCCGAAGCGGTGCCATGAGCGAAGGTCTGCATCGCCGTGACCAGCGTGCGGTGGACGCGTTTGCGCTGGAGTTCCGCGGTGATCGTGCCATCGAGCTTGATGAGTTCGGGCTGCAGCTGCAGCACGTGGCGCAGACTGCTGAAGCCGGCGCCGGCGTCGTCGACGGCGATGCGCACGCCGTGCGCGCGCAGGTCGGCGCAGATTTCGCCGAGCAAGCCGTAGTCGTCGACGCGCGTGTGCTCGGTGATCTCGATGACGACGCGCTGCGGCGAGCGCGCCAGCACCAGGTCGCGGAACTGAGGCACGAGCACCGTCGCGGGCGATACGTTGATCGCGACGTAGCTCGCGTCGCGCAGGCGCGGCAGCCCGTCGAGCGCGCGTCTGGCGAGCGCGAGTTCCAGCTTCGCGCCGAGTCCGACCGCCGCGGCCGCGGCGAACCACCAGTCCGGCGATTCCACGCCGCGCTCGAAACGCGCGAGCGCCTCGAAGCCGACCGCGCAACTGTCGGCCAGGCGCACGACCGGTTGATAGACGACGTGATAGGCGGACGTCGCGAGCGTGGCTTCGACGCGCAGCCGCGCTTCGGTATCGCCGACCTGCCGCGCCGCGACACGGGCGGCGCCGACTTCCGCCTGACGGCGCGCCTGCCCCAGAGCCATGCCCATGATGAGATTGAGCTGCTCCAGTGCCGCGACATCACGCGCGCGATACGCGCCGACCTGCGGCGATACGACTTTGAGTACGGCGATGACGCGGCCGTCGAACGGCAGCGGCGCGACGATCATCGAACGCAGGCCGACCTGACGGCAGGCCGGACGATCGACGCGCGCGTCGTTTTCGCTGTCGTCGCAGCGCAGCACGGCCCCGGTGCGCGCGCTGAGCCCCGACAGCGAACCCGCCGCCGGAACCCGCAATCCCGTCGCGGCGGCCAGCGTGCCGGTCGCCGTGCCGTACACCATGTCGTCGCCGTCGGGCACTTCGAGCACCGCGCCGGACGAGCGCGTCAATGCGCGCGCGCGCTCGACGATGGCGGCCACGACCAGTTCCGGATCGGTGCCCGCGCCGAGAATGGCGCCCTGAGCCTCGAGCAGGCCTCGCAGCAAAGCGGCTTCCGTCGAATCCGAGCGTTGCCGTGCCATATCACACCATGCGCTGGAAAGATGCGCCCCGCGCGATTGTGGAATAGCGCGCAGATGCGGCAGGACGAGACTCTACGCGAACCGGTAAAGATCTGGTGAAACGGAAGCAGGGATCCGTCACCGCACCGGGTCGGGCCGCCCGCCGTCGCCGCTCCCGGACGCATCCGACCCGTTCAGGGTTCGCGCTTCCGCCGTATTTTCGCCGCAGCGCGGCTTGCTGCTGCCGCGGTTCCCTCGGATCATGCGCAGTGAACGGGGGGAGACATGGCGCATTTCGTTACCGGGCTCATCGCGCGACACGCAGCGTTGAAGAACGTCGCAGCGACCCACGGTCTCGCCGAACCGATCGCACTGACCGACGTGCTGTCGCTGCTGCCGCTGGGCCCGGACGCGCTCGAGCGGCTGCTGCCGGACGAACAGCACGAGTTCTACGACGGCTTCAACTATCTGTCGCCGGCATTGGCGCGCGTGTTCAAGCACGCAAGCGACCGTTGCGTGCTGCTGTATTTCGAGACCGAATATTTCGGCGGCATGGGCACGCAGGGCGCCGTCGTGTTCCGCGACGGCGAGATCGCATTCGGTCCGCAGTCCGCCGAACTCGGCCCGATCAACGACGCGCTGGCAGTACTCGGCGTTCGTCCGCAGCCGCCCGCGGTCGACGAATTCGAGACCGTGGGACTGCAGCGCCATCGTAGCGTCGGGGAATGGCTGGAGTCGGCGCAACGCTGATGGATCGACCGGGGTCGGCATGCGCGGTGCGACCGACATCCGGAACGAGCAGCGCAGGCCGCTCGTTCCGGATGCCTGCCTTCAGCGCAGGCGATAGCGCGAGATCGTCTTTTCGACCTTGATGCCGTCGATGGTGTAGCTGAGCGATGCAAGATCTTCCTGTTCGGGCGTCATCAGGAAGTCGAGCGTGGCGGTACCGACGCTGCGGTATTGCGCCCCCGGGGACGGATAGGTCGGGTTCGACCACGGCGGGCCTTCGCTCTTGACGACCTGGCCGGTCCAGCGCGTCTCGGTTTCCCAATGGCCGGCCTGCAGGGTGTACCACTGCGGCTGGCGTGAACCGTCGAACACGTACAGCGCGCCGAACATCTGATGGCTCGCGCCCTGTTCGAGGGTCAGGCCCCAGCCCGGTTCCTGCGTGTTGCCCCAGAGGCCGCCGTAGTTGGCGATGGGTCGAGCCGGCGGCGGATCGGTCGGAACGGTCACGACCGTGGAGACATGGAACGGCACGCGGATCGACGGCGTGCGCTCGCCCTTGACGTAGAGCTCGGCCTGATAGTCGCCGGCCGGATAGGCGCCCAGCTCGATATCGACGACCTGCGGCGGGCCGGGGACGATACAAAGCAGCGGCTTATAGGTTGCAACGATGGTGCGTTCGCGCAGCTCGACCGTGACCGAACTCTTGTCGAAGGTGCAGCTGTCGGCGGTGATGCGCAGATGCAGCGGCTCGAACTGGGTGGGCAGGGCCGGAACGACCTGGGGTTCCGCGGCCGCGGCCGCGGCGATACCGAACGACGCCGCCGCAACGGCGAGCTTCAGTGACGCATTCGATGAAAACGGCATGGGTGTACTCCCTTACGGTGACAGGGATTCGGACGGACGCGACCGCGTCGCGTTTCGTCGCACCCGCCAGTGTGCGCGATTCCGGTTATGGGCGCGTGACGGCCGCGGAGCGCCATCGGCATCCGAGGCCGCCGCACCGTCTGCGGCAGCGGCGCGAACCCGCCGGCCGCCCGTGACGCGCTCAGCAGCCCGTGATGCTCTGCTGCGCGACCTCGGCGACGTGCTGTCCCTGCTTCGCCGCGCTCGACAGGAACAAGGTCGGGCGGCTCAGGTTGTAGTGATCGGTCGTGTCGATCAGCAGATCGACACGGCCGTCACGATCGAGATCGCCCGCGAAGAGCACTTTCGGCTCGGCATCGCCGAACGTGAGCGTGCCGTCGTCCTGGCGCATGCCGTAGGTCGTGAACATCGGCTGCGACGTACTCCCGTCTTCGAGCGCGATCTTGCATTCGACGCCCTGCCCGGCGCCGGCATCGACGCACGTCGAGACCAGGCGCAGGGCCTTCTCGCCGATGCGCAGTCCCAGCGGTTCGGCGGGATCGAGCGAGGTCGTTTCGGCGATCGCGACGGTGACCTCGCCCGGTTTCAGCGCCGCGATGCCGCGCAGCAACACGCGCGGGTCGAGGCCCGGCGCGATGACGCTGCGGCCCGTCTTGTCGTCCGGGCCGTCCAGCACGGGGTCGTTGACCGCGGTGACCTCGAGCTTCGCCGACTGCAGCCGCGCCTTGCCGTCGGCGACGACGAGCGCGAGCCAGGCCTCGCCGTTGCGGGCCGGCACTTCATCGCCGTGGAAGTTTTCGCCGGGCAGTACCAGTTGCGGAGCGGCGGAGACAGCGCCGGCAAGGGCGCACAGGAACAACGAGGCAGTGAGTCGGTTCATGGGGCAAGTGTCACGGCGGCGGCGGTCGGCGGCGAGGCGCGGTTCTGGCAATGATCGGGCAAGTCGGCGAGACGACCGTACCGTCGTGCTGCAGGAACGCCGCAACGCCGACGAACGAACACGGAACGGCTTCGTTTTGCCGCATGGCAGAGCCCGCCGGGCACATATCCTTCCATCCGGAATCGGCGATATAATCCGCCCCCTCCTCGCCGCCGAGGGGCGCTGCAAGTCCGGTCGCTGGGTCATCGCGACAAGGAATCAGGCTCGGCGGAATCGGGTTCCATTCCGACACCGCGCCCGCCCAAAGCACTGGAGTTCACCCATGAATGCCGTCGTAAAGCCGCAGCACGACTACAAAGTCGCCGACATGTCCCTGGCCGAATGGGGCCGCAAGGAAATCGAGATCGCCGAGCACGAGATGCCGGGCCTGATGTCGATCCGCAAGAAGTACGCGCCGCAGGCCCCGCTGAAGGGCGTGCGCGTGACCGGTTCGCTGCACATGACCATCCAGACCGCGGTGCTGATCGAGACCCTCAAGGATCTCGGCGCCGACGTGCGCTGGGCCTCGTGCAACATCTTCTCGACCCAGGACCACG
>CAMLSI010000133.1 GCA_946482585.1 uncultured Lysobacteraceae bacterium | reverse complement strand
CCTGCGGCAATCTCGCGCACGGCTTCGCCGGTTGCGGCGCGGTCGACAAGCAGCTGCTGCGCGACGGCGTCGCGCCGAACCTCGGCATCGTCACCGCGTACAACGACATGCTGTCGGCGCACCAGCCCTACGAGCGGTATCCGGCGCTGATCCGCGCCGCGGCACGCGAGCGCGGCGCGACGGCGGAAGTCGCCGGCGGCGTGCCGGCCATGTGCGACGGCGTCACGCAGGGCCGTATCGGCATGGAGCTGTCGCTGTTCTCGCGCGACACGATCGCGCTCGCGAGCGGCGTCGCCCTGTCGCACGACATGTTCGATGCGGCGCTGTACCTGGGCATCTGCGACAAGATCGTGCCGGGTCTGCTGATCGCGGCACTGCATTTCGGCCACATTCCTGCCGTGTTCGTGCCGGCCGGCCCGATGCCCAGCGGCGCGACCAACGATGAGAAGGCGCGCGTGCGCCAGCGCTATGCCGAAGGCAATGCGACGCGTGCGGAACTGCTCGACGTCGAAGCGCGCTCGTATCACGCGCCCGGCACCTGCACGTTCTACGGCACCGCGAACTCGAATCAGATGCTCATGGAGATCATGGGCCTGCAGTTGCCCGGTTCGAGCTTCGTGCATCCGAACACCGGACTGCGCGACGCCCTGACCGTCGCTGCGGTCGAACGCGCGCTCGCGATCACCGCGCTCGGCGAGCACTATCTGCCCGCAGGTCACATCGTCGATGCGCGCGCGCTCGTGAACGGCATCGTCGGCCTGCATGCGACCGGCGGCTCGACGAATCATCTGCTGCATCTCGTCGCGATCGCGCGCGCAGCCGGGCTCGACCTGCGGCTCGAGGACTTCGACGCGCTCGCCGGCGTCGTGCCGCTGCTCGCACGCGTGTATCCGAACGGCAGCGCCGACGTGAATCAGTTCCACGCGGCCGGCGGCATGGGTTTCCTCATCGCGCAACTGCTCGATGCGGGACTGCTCCATGACATTCCGACGGTCGCCGGCGGCGGCATGGAGCGCTATCGCGACGCGCCGTCGCTCGCGGCCGACAAGACGCTGCAGTGGACACCGAGCACGCGGGAGAGCCTCGATACGAACACGCTGCGGCCCGTCGCGAAACCGTTCCGCGCCGACGGCGGCCTGCGCCTGCTGACCGGCAACCTCGGCCGCGCCGTGATCAAGGTGTCATCGGTACCCGACGATCGCCACACCATCGAAGCGCCGGCGCGCGTGTTCGACGACCAGGAGTCCGTGCAGAAGGCGTTCGATCGCGGCGAATTCACGCAGGACGTCGTCGTCGTCGTGCGCTACCAGGGCCCGCGCGCAAACGGCATGCCGGAACTGCACAAGCTCACGCCGGCGCTCGGCGTGCTGCAGGGGCGCGGCCTGCGTGTCGCGCTCGTGACCGACGGCCGCATGTCGGGCGCGTCGGGCAAGATACCGGCCGCGATCCACCTGACCCCCGAAGCCGCCTGCGGCGGGCCGATCGCGAAACTGCGCGACGGGGACCGCGTGCGCGTCTGTGCGCTGAACGGCCAGGTCGACGCGCTCGTCGATGCGGATGAATGGAACGCGCGCGTGCCCGCGGTCGTCGATCTCGCCGCGAATCAGTTCGGTCTCGGTCGCGAGATGTTCGCGATCTTCCGCGCCCAGGTCAGTACGGCCGATACCGGCGCCACGATCTTCGGAGTCGTCGAATGAATGAGCGGCTGTCCGCGCGCCAGGCGCAGGTCGAATCCACGCTGCGTCTCGCGCCCGTCGTCGCGGTCGTCGTCGTGCAGAAACTCGCGCATGCCGTGCCGCTCGCGCGCGCGCTCGTCGCCGGCGGGATTCCCGCCGTCGAGATCACCCTGCGCACGCCGGTCGCGATCGAGGCGATCCGCGCGATTGCGGCCGAAGTCGACGGCGTCGCCGTCGGCGCCGGCACCGTGCTGACGCCGCAGGATCTGCACGCGTCGGCCGCGGCCGGCGCGCAGTTCGCCGTCTCGCCGGGGCATTCGCCGGCGCTGCTCGACGCGGCCGACGACAGCGCGCTGCCCTACCTTCCCGGTGCCTCGACCGCGAGCGAGGCGATGCGCCTGCTCGAACGCGGCTATCGCTGGCAGAAGTTCTTTCCGGCGGTACCTGCGGGCGGCATCGACTTCGTGCGCGCACTCGCATCCCCGCTGCCCGCCGTCGGTTTCTGCACGACCGGCGGCATCACCGCGCAGACCGCGAGGCAATGGCTCGCGCTGCCGAACGTGATCGCCGTCGGCGGGTCGTGGCTGACACCGAAGGAGCTCGTCGAGGCGGAAAACTGGCCGGCGATCGCCGCGCTCGCGCGCGAGGCGGCGGAACTCGTTTCCGAGCGCTAGAGACGCCCGTCGCCCCGGACCGGCGAGCACCGGTCGCGACAGCCAGTTGGGTGATCCCTGCAGGATGCGTCCGCCGGCCAGCGGATGGCCGTGCCGACTCCGGGGTGGGGCGACAATGTCGCGGCGCGCGGTCGGTCGGACCACCGGGTACCCGCTGCGGCACGAACTTCCCTGCGGCAATCATGATGCCGTTCGGCAACACACGGCCGCCGGCGACAACGTAGTCGCCCTCCTGGCCGACCGTCGCGTGCAGCAGATCGCCGGTGGGGGAATCGACGACGGCCTTGAACCTCGACACGATCGGCCTGTCGGTCGGATTGCCGCCGCCGACGAGCCGAAATGGCGCAGGGCGACGGTCCGTTGAAAACGCACCAGGCGCGCATGCCGGTGGAACGACGCTCGCGTCTTCCAGGGGAAACGGCCATGTCCCGATAGCTCGCACCACCGCCGCTGCGGCGAGGTAGGATTTCGCCCAACGAGCGCTTGGCTAGACGCATGCCCATGGCCCAGACCGATGTCGATACGACTGTTCTGCTGGCGCAGTGGAACACAGGCAACGACAGTGCCGGCGATCAACTGCTGCGGCGCTTCTACGACGAGCTGCGCCGACTCGCTGCCGTTCAGCTGGATCGTGAGTGGGGCGCCAGGACGCTGCAGGCGACCGAACTGGTTCATGAGGCCTGGTTTCGCCTGTGCGGTGACGAGCAGCCGAACTTTGCGAATCGGCGGCACTTCTTCGGCAGCGCCGCTCGCGCGATGCGCCAGGCACTGATCGATCGTGCACGCGGACGGCAGGCCGAAAAACGCGGTGGCTCGGTCGAGCGCATACAGCTCGACGACATCCTGGATCTTCCGGGCGGCAGCGATGTGGATCTGATCGAGCTGGACAATGCACTGCGGCAGTTGGAAGTGCTGGATGCCCTGCAGGTGCGCATCGTCGAAATGCGCTACTTCCTGGGTTTTTCGATCGAACAGACCGGCGAAGCGCTGGACCTGCATCCCAGCGCAGTAAATCGCCAATGGGAGAGCGCGCGCGCATGGCTGTTGAGGAGTCTGGCTCCGTAGAGGGCGCACGCGAGCGTCATCGCCGACTGTGCGACGCGTTCGACCGGCTGCATGCGCTGGACATCGGCGCGCGCGCCGGCGCGCTCGATCGACTGCAGCAGGAAAGCCCGGACCTCGTCGCCGACGTCAGCGCGATGCTCGCGGCCAGCGAACGCAGCGTCCTGCGTCCGCGTGCGCCATCGCAACCCGCCGCCGCAACCGATACTCCCGGCGTGGAGCGGGGCTATCGTGTGGTGCGCGAACTGGGGCGTGGCGGCATGGGCCGGGTGTTGCTGGCCGAGCGCGCGGACGGCCGCTTTGCACGCCAGGTCGCGATCAAGACTCTCGATCGCTCACCCCACGATGCGGACTGGCGCCGGCGTTTCGTTGCCGAACGCGACATCCTCAGCCGCCTGATGCATCCCAATATCGCGCGCATGCTCGATGCCGGGGAAAGCGCCGACGGTACGCCGTACCTGGTCATGGAGTACATCGACGGGATTGCGCTGGATACCTGGCTCAGCCAGCGCTCTCCGTCCATGGACGAACGCCTGGACGTTTTCCTCTCCATCGCTCAGGCGATTGCCTATGCCCACCAATGCCTGGTCGCACATCGCGATCTGAAGCCGGCCAACATCCTGGTCGACAGCAGCGGCAAACCGCATCTGCTGGATTTCGGCATCGCGCGTCTGCTCGACCAGCACGGCACCACCGTCACCGAAGCGCGCGCGCTCACACCGCGCTATGCCGCTCCGGAGCAGGTGGCCGGCGCGCCCGCGACGGCGGCCGTGGATATCTATCAACTGGGTGTGCTGCTGTGCGAACTGCTGGCTGGTGAGACACCATTCACCACGCTCAGCGGCACGGCACTGCTCGCGGCAATCGGCCGCGACGAACGTGACCGACCCAGCCATATCGCGCAACGCCAGCAACCGCCGCTACCCTGGAGTCGCCGTCTGCGTGGCGACCTCGATGCGGTCGTCGACAAAGCCATGCGGCAGGATCCGCTACAGCGCTATCGCAGCGTAGACGCCCTGCTCGAAGACCTCGCTCGCTGGCGCCAGGGCTTGCCCGTACTCGCGCGCCGGGGCGGCCGTCTGTACCGCTTGCGCAAGTTCGTCCGTCGCCGATGGCTGGCAATCAGTGCTGCGTTCGTCGTCATCGCGCTCTCGGGCGCCTTCGTCTGGCGCCTGCAAAGCGAGCTGGCTCGCAGCGAACGCGAGGAGGCGACCGCGAAGCAGGTGACGGAACTGATGATCGACGTACTCGGCAACGTCGATCCGCGCCGCGCGAAAGGTCACGAACTCACGCTGCGTGAAGCATTGGATCAGGGCGTGCAGCGGATTCGCGCGCAAGCGGACCTGCCCGACGCGGTACGCGGACGCCTGCTGCATGCATTGGGCATCGTCTATCTGGAAATCAGCCATTTCGACAGCGCGGCCGAGATGCTGGAGGAAGCGTTGCCTTATCGCGAGCGTGCCGGCACCACGCTGGACGCCGTCAACACAGCCTATGCCTTGGCAGTACTGCGGCAGCGCCAGGGGCAACTGGACGAGGCCGATCACTGGGTGCGTCACAGCCTGCAATTGCTGCTGAAGGGGCAGCCGGACGACCATCAGTTCCTGGCCGAGCTGCACAACGGTCTGGCCATTGTCAGCCGCATGCGCGGCTACGACGACATCGCTGCCGAGGAATTCGAAAGCGCCGTATCGCTGTTGCAAGGGCATGGCGACACCTATAGCGAAGATCTCGCGCCGTTGCTGCGCAACTACGCTGAATTTCTCGACGATCGCCGCGAACACGCCCGTGCCTTTCGCCTGCTCGAAGAATCCGAACGCTATGCCGCCATTTCATATCCGGGCGACGACCCGGAGCGTGCGCGCCTGTTGCGCGCGCAAGGGCGGAACGCCTTGTTCACGGAGTCGGCCGATGCCGCCACTTTGCTGGATCGATCCTGGCGCATGACACAGCGCCTGTATCCGAATGCGCACGACGAACGCGTGCGTGTCGCCGACCTGCTTTCGCAGGAACGCTGGATACATGGCGATGCCGCGACTGCGGAAGCCCTGCTGGACGAAGCGATGACCCAGGGCGAGCATCTCTTTCCGCAAGGCCACTCGCGGTTGTTTGCAGTCGCGACGCGCCTGGGGGCCCTGCGTCTGCTGCGCGGCGACGTAGCGTCGGCGCAGGTCGCCGTAGCGGTCGCAACGCGTTCGCGCAGCGCTGAAGGCAACAGCGCCGGCGACATCAAGGCGCTGGAGCTGCTGCAGGCCGCGCTGATCTGTCGCATCGAGGGCAGCGCCGCCGGCGTGGCCAGCGACGATCTGTTCAACGATGCGCAGTTCCCGCCCTGGCTGAAAACGTCGTGGCGTGCGGTTCGCGCGCTCTGCCCTTAGGGATCGCCGGTTTTTTCGTCGAGGCGGAGAAACTGCCGCCAGTTCACGCATGCAAGGTCGGGTGACGACATCCCACACTTCCTTGCCGAGAACTCCCGATGACCAAGCGCCTTGCTTCAGCTTCCTTCCTCGCCCTGTCCCTGCTGGTGGCGCCGCTCGCCGGCGCCCAGAGCAGCGTCTATTCCGATGCATTCGACAGCGTCGGTGGCTGGCCCGACTCGGATGCCAACGGCGATCTGGATGCGATCTACACCGTAGTCGGTGGCGAGTACCTCATCAATCCGCTGCGGGATCGCCACTACGCGCTGGCCGTCGCACCGGCACGCAGCGACTCCGGCGATCAGCGCATCGAGGCCGACGTGCGTCTGGCGGCGTCCAATCCCGATTCGCGGGCCGGCATTGCCTGCCGCGTCGGACGCGGACTCAACTTTTTCGCATTCAATCTGGTCGCCTCGCGCGGCTATGAAATCGTGCGTGTCGTGAACGGCGATCCGACCACGCTGACGCAGGGTCGTATCAGCATGGATCCCGCCGAAGGCGTGCGCCTCGGTGCAACCTGTCACGGTTCCGCACTGAGTCTCAGCGTGAACGGGCGCGAACTCGCGAGCGTCAGCGACACGGCTCTGTCGGACAACACCGGTGCCGGATTGCTGTCCGTGTCGCCGGTCATTGCCGCGACCAATGCGGCCTTCGACAATTTCGAACTCGGCAACCTGTCCGGTGCGGCTGCCGTAGCGTCGCGCACGCCGCGCGAGTTGCCGGCCCAGCGCACGACGCCGGCCTCGTCGGGGTCTTCCGGCAGCAGCGATCAGTACCTGAGCACGTCGATGCCGGAAGTCGACGACATGGCGTTGTTCAATGACGCCTACGGCAAGCCCGGTTCGCGCCAGAGTCTGTTCGATAGCGGCGACCAGCGCGTCTATCTGGTCATGCAGCTCACTGCCAATCCGCAGGCGCGCTTCCGTGCGAAGTGGTATCGCGTCAATGGCAGCAACGAGGTCATGCTGCAGGAAAACGGCATGGAAAACACACGCGGGAATCCAAAGGTATGGCTGTATGCGGAGCGCGACTGGGCGCCCGGCCTGTACCGCGTCGAGGTCTATGCCAATGATCGATTCCTCGATCAGCGCGAGTTCTCGATCAACTGATACTCGCGCGGCGGCTGCCCTGTGGACGCCCTCGCCATGGTCCGCCGCGCCGGCAGCCGTCCGCTCCGACGACGGCGTGTCCATGGCCGCTTCCGCACGGTTTGCCAGCGTGCGGATGCGGCCTTGCCCTGCGCGCTTCGGATCGCGATCCTTGGCCCCGGCCGTTCTTTCGGGCCGACGCCGCTGCGCGGGATTCGACCCGATTCACGCGTCACTGGATAGAGCGCACAACAACGACAAGGAGATCTGGAAGCATGGACATGTCGATTTCGGAAGCACAAGCGGATATGCGACAGGGGTATTGCAGCGGCGGCGCCGGCATCCTGGCTTCGGCGCTCGCGTGGTCGGTGGCGGCAGGTGTTGCAATGTCCGGTTCCGTCCAGAAGTCGATCTGGGCACTGCTCATCGGCGGCATGCTGATTCACCCGGTCGGCCTACTCGTCTGCAAGCTGCTGCGCGCGCGCGGAGCGCACACCAGCGGCAATCCGCTGGGCGAACTGGCCGGGGCCAGCACGTTCTGGCTCATCTTCAGCCTGCCGCTGGCCTATGCGCTGAGCTTGCAGAACCCGGGCTGGTTCTTTCCGGCCATGCTCCTGATCATCGGCGGCCGCTACCTGGTGTTCGCCACGCTGTACGGCATGCGCCTGTACTGGGTGCTGGGTCTGGCCCTTGCCGCCGCGGGCTTCGCGCTGGGGTACCTGGCAGCGCCTGCCCCTGTCGCCGCCGCTGCCGGCGCAGCGCTCGAGGCAGTCTTCGCCGTCATCTTCCTCGTGGAGCATCGTCGCCGGGTGCGCTCCGGCAGTTCGTTCAGGCCGACGTCTCCCGGCCCGGTGTAGAGCGCGGGTCCGTTTTCGTTCGACCGGTCTCGCGGGCGCGATACACGGAGTGCTTTGCGATGGGCCATTCAGCCACGGATCGCTGCCGGAGGTTGGAGCTGGCCTCGTGCCCTGTGCATCGACCGGGCTCGCGTGCGGGCGCTTGCTGCCACGGATCGCGACGTGGGATTTCGATGATCCGCGCGTGCGTATGATCACGCCATGAGCGAACGCCTGTTCGTCCATCTCGACGGGGACGAGGCCGGCGGTCCGGAGACGACCGCGCCGGCGGCGAGCCTGCGTGCGTTCGCGCCGCGCCCGATATTGCGGCCGCACGTCGCCGGCATTCTGGCCTACCGCGAGTCATTCGCGCGCGGCGGCGATGTCATCGAGCGCGTCGTGCCGGATGGCGCGGTCCGGCTGGCGTTCAATCTCGGCGATGCGCCGGTCGTGGCCGGGGTGCGCAGCGCGACGGCCGAAGCGATCGGCGCGGCTTCGCGCGCGACGCTGGTCGGACTCGGCGGCGAGGTTCACGGCATCGCAGTGACCTTGCGCGCCGGCAGCGTCGCCGCCGTGCTCGGTGCTCCGGCTGCCGAGATCGCCGGAACGGCCGTGCCGCTCGATACGTTGTGGGCGCGCGCGGGCGACGAATTGTTCGCGCGGCTGCAGGAATCCGGCGACGACGCGCGCCGCGCGGCCCTCGTGCAGGATTTCCTCGAGCGGCGCCTGGCGCGTCACGGCGACACGCCGATACCCGGCACGCAGGCGGCGTTGCGTTGCGTAGCCCTGTCGGCGTCGCAGCGCGTCGGCGACATGGCGGCGGCGCTCGGCATCGGCGAGCGCCGGCTGCAGCAGTTGTTTCATGCCGAAGTCGGGCTGACGCCGCGGCGACTGCGGCGGCTCGTACGCCTGCACGGTTGCCTGCGCCGACTGCGCAACGATCCGGCGCCGGCCTGGGCGCAGCTCGCGCTCGACTGCGGGTTCTACGATCAGGCGCATCTCGTGAAGGAGTTCCGCGAACTCTGCGGCGTCACGCCCGGCGACTATCTCGGTCGTACGCGCCGCGTCTGACGCGCCGGATTGCCGCCCGCCCGCAGAGGCGGGCAGGCCGCGGCGTTTCGGGTTTTTCCAATACGGTGCGGCGCGTCGGTGGGAGTCTGCGCCCGCGGGTTCCCGCGACCGACACGAACCGACGAGGGCGACGATGACGAACGACAACAACGAAGCGGCGCTGCGCGGCAAGGTCGCCGTGGTGACCGGTGCGAGCCGCGGCGCCGGGCGCGCGATCGCGCTCGAGCTCGGCGCGGCCGGTGCGACGGTCTATGTGACGGGACGCAGCACCCGCGCCGAGCCGCCCGGCGGCTATGCGCAGATCCTGGCGCTGTCCGGCATGAGCGCGATGCCGGGCAGCATCGACGAGACCGCAGAAGAGATCATTGCGGCGGGCGGCAGCGCCGTCGCCGTGCGTTGCGATCACACGCGCGAGGACGATGTCGCCGCGCTGTTCGAGCGCGTGGATCGCGAGCAGGGCCGTCTCGATCTGCTCGTCAACAACGCCTGGGGCGGGCACGAAGTGTTCGACGGTGTGTTCGACGCGCCGTTCTGGCAGCACCCGCTCGCGCAGTGGGAGGCCATGTTCGATCGCGGCGTGCGCAACCACTGGCTCGCGAGCCGGCTCGCGGTGCCGTTGCTGCTGCGCAACCGCAACGCGCTCATCGCTGGCACGACGTTCTGGGATCGCGACCGCTATCTGCACGGCAATCTGGTGTACGACCTCGCCAAGGCCGCGATCGGCCGGCTCGCGTTCGGCATCGCGCAGGAACTGCGCGAACACGCGGTGGCTTCGGTCGCGGTCTCGCCGGGCTGGATGCGCACGGAGCTCGTGCTGGCCGGACATCACGCGGACGAAAGCAACTGGCGCGAGCGTCCCGCGCTCGCGCGGACCGAGTCGCCGCACTATCTGGGGCGTGCCGTCGTCGCGCTCGCCGCGGATCCCGCGATCCTCTCCAAGAGCGGCAGGACGCTGCGCGTCGCCGATCTCGCGCGCGAATACGGCTTCACCGACATCGACGGCCGGCAGCCCGAGGCGTTCGAGATCTGAACGGCGCGTGCCGCGCCGTCAATTGCCGCTGCGCGCCGGACCGGTCGAGCCGCGAATCACGAGCTGCGGGCTGAATCCCTTGTTGCCGACGACGAGGAGCTTCTCGACGTCGTTTTCCTCGCGGTCGAGTTCGGAGATGAGCAGCTGCGTCGCATGGCGCGCGATTTCCTCGGTCTGCTGCTTGGCCGTCGTCAGCGCGGGCCAGGATTGCTTGGAGAACGGGCTGTCCTCGAAGCCGGCGATGGAGAGATCGTAGGGTACTTCGAGGCCCGAGGATTTCGCCGCGGCGAGTACGCCCGCAGCGATCTCGTCGTTCGAGCCGAAAATCGCGGTCGGCCTGTCCTTGAGCGCGAGCAGCTTGCGCGCGCCGCGGAAACCGTCGTCGAAGCTGTAGTCGCCGTGCAGGATCAGCTTCTTGTCGAGCGGAATGCCGTAATCCTTGAGCGCGCTTTCGTAGCCGCGATAGCGCTCGGGACTCGAGCGGTGCGCTTCGCCGCCCCAGAGAAACCCGATGCGCTGGTGGCCGAGCTGGATCAGATGCTTGGTGATGTCGTAGGCGGCGTCGCGGTCGTCGACGTAGACGCAGGGATAGCCGTCTTCCGGATCGGCGGCGGCCGAGATGATGCGCACCACGTGGATCTTGTGCGATTTCAGGTGCCGGATCAGCTCGAGCCGTTCCGACATCGGCGGTGCGAGCACGAGGCCGGCGAGCCGCGCGTGGCGCGCGAGATGGACCAGTTCGTCGGCGAGGTTCGGCGAGCTCGAATCGCAGGGATGAATCTGCAGGCCGTAGCCGGATTCGCGGCAGACCGAGAGCACGCCGCTCTGGACGGCGATGACGTAGTACGGGTTCGGGTTGTCGTAGACGAGTCCGAGCGCGTAGGAGCGGGCACTGCGCAGGCTGCGCGCCGACAGGTCGGGCTGATAGCCGAGCTCGGCGATGACGCGCAGCACCTTGTTGCGCGTGCCTTCGCGGACGGTCGCTTCGTTATTGATGACGCGAGATACGGTTTTGAGGGAAACCTGGGAACGTTCGGCGACGTCTTTGATCGTCGGACTGCGCATCGGCGGGCCTTGCAGGGTACGGCGTGGGTCTCATTCCAGGCGGCCGGTTCAAGGCGCGCACCGGTCCGATTGTGACGAGAAACGGCACAGGAAGCGAGGAGGAGCGCCCGCCGCGGTGGCCCGGGCGCTCCAGGCCGCGACCGTTGCAACGGGCCGGCGGCAGGACCGGCCCGCTGCGTCGCGGCACGTTCGTCTCAGCTGCGTGCGGCGGCGAGCGCCGGCGCCGTGCCGCGGCCGACCGCGTAACCCTTCAGCGAGTAGAACAGAATATACAAATAGCACGGCGCGGCGATCAGCAGGAACACGAGCTGGAAGTCGTAGACGTCCTTGTAGATCGCGAAGAAGCGCGGCAGCAGGGCGCCGCCGGCGATGCCCATGATCAGCAGCGCCGAACCCTTTTCGGTGAAGCGGCCGAGGCCGGC
>CAMLSI010000132.1 GCA_946482585.1 uncultured Lysobacteraceae bacterium | reverse complement strand
GCAGGTCGCCGCCGTGGACGAGCATGTTCTTGGGCGAGTAGTCGCCATGCACCATCGCGTCGAGGGAGAGCCGGCGGCGCAAACGCTACATCGGTCGCGCCTCAGCGGCCGCAGCGCCCGGCAGGTGCAAGTCGCTCGCCTCGATCGTGTCGTCACGATGGTGGACTCGTGATCGACCTCTCGACGTAGCGCGCGTGCGACCGGGCAGGCCGCACGACCGACCTGGTACGGGCTACGCGAGCGGCGAAGTCTGCCAGCTCGATTGTTTCGTGTGCAACCCTGACCACATCGCAATATTTTCGATAGCGTCGTGAGCCCCTGGCACTCGTTTTTACGAGCGCGATAACACGGCTGGATTTGCGCGTTTTGGTCAGACCAAAAAAGTGCGCCGACTTGCAAAGTGCCGCTCCATCCGCTATTCGCGCGCGCTTTTGCTTATCCAGGTGTTCGTAATTGCAGTAATGCGCAAATGTTCGGGTTGAGTTAGTACATACGTTTAACTGGTTTATTTTGCATAAACAGTTTTGGTATCAATGTTTTTCAATTGGCGCTTAATCGAGTTAATATCGCCGACTCGCGGTTTCAGGGGCCGCGTGTTCGACAGTCGCTTTGTCGAGAATGTGGCGGCGGCCGGCCGCGGCGCTGCCGAGGCGGTCCGCGGGATCGATGTGCCGTCGCTGTCTGATGTACCGCGCGTGCCACAAAGCGGTGGCTCGCGTCCAGAGCGGCAGTCCACGAAATCGAGAAACTACATTTTTCGTATCGACGGAAATGGATGTCGTGTTTTGGCCCTCAGCAACGTTCTTCACTCCACGTGCGGCCCGCCCCGGTCCGGCGAGCCCGCAGAACTACCGGGTATTGCTGCGCCCGCGAGGCCTCGTCTCGCGCGATGCGACAGGGCCAGCGCAGATTGGACGACACGGCGGCGACATCGTTCGAGCGACGTGCTGAAACGATCGGGACAATATCTCAAAGATACTTCCTGGCGAAAAAACATTCTATTTTTCAATGACCTGTATGGCGCTATCGAGTGAACAATTCATTTTGTTGCCAATCTTCTGAAGTATTTCGTTAGTAGCCTGCAGGCGGTCGACACAGGGATTTATTCTGTGCAATATCGCCGCCCGCTGCAGGCGGGAAATTGTGCGAGTGCGGCAATCTGGACGTGTGGAAGTTGAATGACAGCTGGCGACCCGAGGTCGGGGGACACGGGCGCAGCAGGTCGCCGCAGCAGCGGCGTTCCTGTGGAAGATTCTGCGGCGGCAGCCGCACGCACCTTCGGTGCAGCCGGTCATTGATCGGGAACTTCACAGCTTTGTATACATAGCATTTTGTTTTTTTCCCGATGCCGTGTGGCGACATTCCAGGAACGGAATAGCCATCCCCCGGCATGAAAGGCCACGAGGCCAGCGACGCCGTCCGCGGCGTGTCGCCGGCCGCCTCGTGGGCGGTCATGACTAACTGCTTCGCAAGGATTCGGATGTTCCGGAAATACCCTCTGATTTCGCGGTTCGCGGTGTTCGTGGTCCTGCCGGTACTGGCGCTCGTCGCGCATCAGGCGTGGCAGCTCCGGCAAAGCCTGCCGCAGGTCGCCGGCACGGTTGAGGTTCGCGGCCCGGCCCAGCCGCTGAACATCTCGCGCGACGCGCAGGGCGTGCCGCGTATCGTGGCGCGCAGCGATGCCGATGCGTTCTTCGCCGTGGGCTATGTCCACGCGCAGGACCGCCTGTGGCAGCTCGAACTGCAGCGGCGCATGGCCCAGGGCCGCCTGTCGGAAGTCTTCGGTAAATCCAGCATCGACCAGGACATCTGGTTCCGTACGCTCGGCTTGCGCCGCTCGGCCGAGTCTGCCTGGGATGCGCTGAGCCCGCAGGCGCAGCGCTCGTTGCAAGCCTACAGCGACGGCATCAACGCGTGGCTGCAGTCGGGCGCGGCCCTGCCGGTCGAGTTCCGCATGCTCGGCATCACGCCCGAGCCCTGGACCGTCTACGACTCGCTCGCATGGATCAAGGTGTTCGCGCTGAACCTCGGCGGCAACTACCGGCGCGAAGTGGAACGCCTGCTCGTCAGCCAGGTCGTCGATCGCGAGAAATACGCGACCCTGTTCCCCGGCGGCTCGGCCGCGCCGGCAGTGGTCGCTGCACTCGATCCGGCCGTATCGACGGGTTTCGCCGCGTTCGCGCGCTTCCAGGAATCGCTCGAGACCCAGCTGCAGCTGGGCGGACGCTACGTCGGCAGCAATGCCTGGGTCGTCAGCGGAAAGCTCAGCGCCGATGGGGCCGCGCTGATGGCGAACGATCCACACCTCGGGCTGCAGATTCCGTCGCTGTGGTACATGGCCTCGATCAAGGGCGACCGCATCGACGCTCAGGGCGCGACCCTGGTCGGACTGCCGGTGGTGATCTTCGGCCGCAACCCCAGCGTCGCGTGGGGCGGCACCAATCTGATGGCCGACGCGCAGGACCTGTATTTCGAGCAGGTCGACGCGAGCGACGCCGGCCGCTATCTCGCCAACGGCCAGTCCGAGGCGTTCGCCGTGCGCGACGAATACATCGCCGTGCGGCAGGATTTCCCGTCCTTCCTGCGCAGCGCGCTGCAGCCGCTGCACGTGCGCGTGCGCGAATCGCGCCACGGTCCGATCGTCAGCGACATGTTCGACGTGTTCGAGCAGCCGACCGCGCTGCGCTGGACCGCGCTCGATGCAGGCGATACCTCGTACGAGGCGTTCTTCGGGCTGAACTACGCGACCGACTGGGATTCGTTCCAGCAGGCGCTGCGCTTCCAGGTCGCGCCGGCGATGAGCCTGGTCTACGCCGATCGCGCCGGCAACATCGGCTACATCGCCGCGGGCCGCATGCCGTTGCGCAAGCGCGGCGACGGCACGCTGCCGGTACCCGGCTGGAACGACGACTACGCGTGGACCGGCGCGATCCCGTTCGAACAGTGGCCGCGCCGCTACAACCCCGAGGAAGGCTTCCTCGTCAGCGCGAACAACAAGCCGGTCGGCGACGACTACCCCTACCTGATTTCGCTGGACTGGGCCTCGCCGGCCCGCGCCGAGCGCATCGCCGCGCTGCTGCGCGAGGCGACCGCCGGCGGCGGCAAGCTCGGTGTCGCCGACATGCAGCGCATCCAGGCCGATACGCAGAGCGCGCCGGCGCAGCGCCTGCTCGCCCGGCTGCTCAGGCATACGCCCGACAACGACCAGCAGCGCCGCGCCTACGGCTACCTGCAGGCCTGGAGCGGCGACATGGCCCGCGACAGCCAGGCGGCGACGATCTTCAACGCGTGGATGCGCGAACTGCGCCGCGAGGTGCTCAGCGACGACCTGCGCGGCTTCTGGAACAAGGAACGCGAGAGCCGCTACATGAAAGGCGTTGCGGATAATGTGGAACTGGATACATTGAGCGAGATCCTCGCGCGCGACGATTCGCCGTGGTGCGACGACCAGGGCACGCCCGAGCGCGAGACCTGCGACGACGCGATCGGCGCCTCGCTCAACGATGCGCTCTGGGAAGTGCTGAAATTCCGCGGCGACGAGTCGATGGCCGACTGGGCCTGGCAGGACGTGCACCAGACCCTCTATCGCCACCTGCCGTTCAGCGACGTCAACATGCTGCGGACGGTGTTCGAGCGGCGCATCGGCAACGGCGGCTCGCCCGACAGCGTCAACGTCGCGAGCTTCGCGCTGGACAAGTCGCGCGGCTACGTACAGGACTTCGGCGCGGGCTTCCGCCAGATCGTCGCCGTCGGTGCGCGTGCGGCGGACCACCGCTACATGAACTCCACCGGACAGTCCGGCAACGTCGTCAGCGCCCACTACGACGACATGGTGCGGCCGTTCCGCGACCTGCAGTACCTGCCGCTGGATCCCGCAACGGGCGGCGTAGACACGCTGACGCTGGCGCCCGCCGCTGCCGTACAGGGAGGCGCGCCATGAACCTGCTCGGATCGTTTGCGGAAAAATCGCCGAACAAGGTGTTCTTCTCGATCGTGCTCGGCGCGCTCGCCGGCGCAAGCTATTCGCTGATCATCCCGCTGGTCCTGAGCGTGCTCGATCCGGACAAGGGCAAGTTCGCCACGGTCGAGAGCGAGACCGGCTATTTCTTCTCGTGGCAGATCTCCAACTACAAGTACGCGCTGCTGTTCGTAGCCGTGTGCGCCTTCATCCTGATCGCGCGCACCCTGTCACAGGTGATCCTCACGCGCGTGTCGATGGACGTGACCACCGATCTGCGCACGCGCATGTACCGGCGCATCGCCGACGCGCCGATCGCGGACCTGGAGCGGGTAGGGCATGCGCGCCTCGTCGCCTCGATCACGGCCGACGTGCCGATCATCATCGCCGGCGCGCGTCTGCTGCCCGACCTGCTGACCAACGCGGTCACGCTGATCGGCATGCTCGGCTTCCTGCTGTACCTGAACTCGGCGGTGTTCTGGTTCGTGATGGGCTGCATCGTGTTCGGCATCGCGACCTACCAGCTGCCGATGCTGGTCGGCCGCCGCTATCTCGTGCGGGCGCGACGGCACCTCGACGGCCTGCACGAGTCGATACGCGGGCTGGTGCACGGCGCCAAGGAGCTCAAGCTCAACCACGACAAGCGCGAGGACTATTTCCGCGCGGTGCTCGGCGACAGCGAGAACCAAGTGCGCGATGCCGGCAAGACCGGCCACACCATCATGCGCATCGCGCTCAATTACGGAAACCTGATCACGTTCTTCGTGATCGGCGCGGTCAGCTTCGTCTTCGTCAACCACCACGCGATTTCGCGCCAGGAGCTCAACGGCGTGATCATGGCGCTGCTGTACGTGACCGGCCCGATCGGCGCTCTGCTCAATTTCATCCCGCAGTACACCACCGCGCAGATCGCGCTGAAGAAGCTCAACCAGCTCTTCGCGCAGATCCCGCAGGAAAGTGTCGTGCAGGACGGCCGCGCGCTGCGCGGCTGGCGCACGCTGCGCTTCGACGATGTGCGCTACCAGTATGCCGAGCGCAATGGCGACGCCGGCTTCGCCGTGGGTCCGCTGAACCTGGAGATCCGCAAGGGCGAGATCACCTTCATCGTCGGCGGCAACGGCTCCGGCAAGTCCACGCTGAGCAAGCTGATCACCTTGCACTACCGTCCAGGTGCCGGCCGCATCGCGTTCGACGACGAGGCCGTGTCCGACGCGAACCTCGCGGGCTTCCGCCGCGGCATTGCCGCGATCTACTCCGACTACTACCTGTTCGATCGCGCGTTGGGCCTGGAGGGCCGGCAGGTGCAGGCGGAAGTCGACGGTT
Source organism: uncultured Lysobacteraceae bacterium (assembly GCA_946482585.1). The sequence goes on along the minus strand of CAMLSI010000132.1, from coordinate 6,181 downwards.
ATCTCAAGGCGCTCGCGCTGGACCACAAGGTCACGTTCGCGCAGGGCCGCTTCTCGACGCTGTCGCTGTCCGACGGACAAAAGCGCCGCCTCGCGCTGGTGATCGCGTTCCTCGAGGACGCCGAGCTGTACCTGTTCGACGAATGGGCGGCGGACCAGGACCCGACCTTCAAGTCGGTGTTCTACCACCAGATCCTTCCCCAGCTCAAAGCGCGCGGCAAGGCCGTCGTCGCGATCTCCCACGACGACCGCTACTTCCATCTCGCCGACCGCCTGATCGTCATGAACGAAGGCCAGATCGCGTCCGCCGACCAGGCTCCGCGCGCACCCGTGATCGAGCTGCCGCTCGCGCGGGCGATCTGAACGCACTGCCGGGACGATGAATTCCATGGACGCATCCGCCGCGCTGTTCCCGTTGACGCTGACCCAGCGCGACATCTATCTCGACCAGCTGCATGCGCCGGACAGCCCGCTGTACAACATCGGCGGCTATATCCGCATGGCGCGCGTCGACGTAGAGCAGCTGCAGCGCGCGCACGCGCGCCTCGTGCAGCAGCACGATGCGTTCGGCATCCGCGTGCACGCGTCGGGCGAGGGCGTCTTCCAGTATCTGTCGCCGCAGCGCACGACAGCGCTGCCGCTGCGGGATTTCGGCGCGCAGCCCGATGCCGCCGCGGCGGCGCGGCGCTGGCTCGATGCGCGCTTCCGCGCGCCGATCGCGGTGCAGGACAGCGAACTGTTCTCCGCCTGCCTGCTGCGCATCGGCGCGGACGAATACTGGTACTGCGTCATCGCGCATCACCTGATGATCGACGGTTGGGGTTTCGCCAACCTCGCGCGCGCGCTGGGCCGCTACTACTTCGACGCCGAAGCCGACGCGTCGCTGCCATGGACGCAGGTCGCCCAGGCCGATGCGGACTACGTGCAGGGCGCGAAGTACGCGCGTGACGGCGCCTACTGGCGCGAGCGCATCGGGACGATGCCCGAACCGCTGCTCGCGCCGTTCCATCGCCGCGCCTTCGATGCGCGCGGCGCCGTGCCGAGCGGCCGCGAAACCGTGCTGATCGCACCGGACGACTACGCCGTGCTGCAGCAGCTCGCGCGCCGCCTCGACGTCGGCGTGCCGCAGCTGCTGCTCGCGGCCTGGAGCGTGGGCTTGCGGCTCGGCCAGGACGAGGACGGCCTGGTCTTCGGACTGCCCGTGCACAACCGCCAGACCCGCGCGCACAAGCAGACCATCGGCGTGTTCACGAGCGTGATGCCGCTCGCGCTGACGTTGCCGCTGACGCGGCGCTTCGACGAGGTCGCGCGCGAGATCGCCGAAGCGCAGCGCGCCGACTATCGTCATCAGCGCTACCCGATCGGCCAGCTCACGAACGATCTCGGCGCGGCCGGCAGCGGCCGCAGCCTCTACGACGTCACGTTCAACTATCTCAAGCTCGACAGCGCGTTCGAAATCGCCGGACACGCCGCGCACCTGAATTACCTCAGCCACGGCCACAGCGCCACGCCCCTGACGCTGACGGTCTGGGAATACGGCAGCCGGCAGCCGGTGGAATTCCATTTCGACTACAACCTCGCGTATTTCGACGCGGACGAAGCGCGACTGCTCGCGCCGCGGCTGCTGCATCTGCTGGAGCAGGTGGGGCGCGATCCGCAGATCGTCATCGGCGAACTCTCCGCGCTGCCGCCCGCGGAGTCGGCGCGGATCGCGACGATGGCCCCGGGCGCAACCCTCGAGACCGAGGCTCTGCTCGCGCACGAGCTCGTCGCGCGGCAGGCGCTGCGCACCCCCGCGGCGACCGCGCTCGTGGACGGCACGCAGGCGCTGAGCTACGCCGAGCTCGAACGTCGCGCCGAGCGCGTGGCACTCGCGCTGCAGGCGGCCGGCGTCGGTCCGGACCAGCGTGTCGGCGTGTGCCTGGAACGCCGCTGCGAGGCGGTGATCGGCATGCTTGCGATCCTCAAGACCGGTGCCGCTTACGTGCCGCTGGACCCGGCCTATCCGGCGCAACGGCTCGCCTACCTGATCGAGGACTGCGCCGCGGCCTGCGTGCTCGGCAGTGCAGCAGTGCTGCCGTTGCTGCCGTTGCCCGCGGATACGCTCGCACTGGATATCGACGCCCTGCTGGCGACACCGGATGCCGGCGGTCCGCTGCCGACGCGCGTCGCGCCGGCAATCGCGCCGTCGGATCCCGCGTACGTGATCTACACCTCGGGATCGACCGGCCAGCCCAAGGGCGTGATGGTCGCGCATGCCGGTCTCGTCAACCTCGTGCAGGGACTGGCTGCGGACTACGCGCTCGGCGAAGGCGACCGCGTTCTGCAGTTCTCCTCGATCAGCTTCGACGGCGCGAGCTGGGACTGGGCGCGCACGCTGAGCTGCGGTGCCGCGTTGTATATCTGTTCCGACGACGTGCGCCGTTCCGGCGAGCTGCTCGGCGCCTATCTGGTCCGGCAATGCATCACGCATGCGCTGATACCGCCGGCCGCGCTCGCGCAGGTCGATGCGACAGCCGGCTACGCGCTGCGTTCGCTGATCGTCGGCGGCGAAGCCTGCGACGAGCGCCTGGCCTGGACCTGGGCGGAAAAATGCACTGTGTTCAATGCCTATGGGCCTACCGAGTGCAGCGTCGTCGCGAGCCAGGCGCGCGTGCGCCCGGGCCGTCCGCTGAGCATCGGCACGGCAGTGCCGAACAGCGCGCTGCACGTGCTCGACACGCGCGGCGAAGCGGTGCCGCTCGGCGCGGCCGGCGAGCTGCACATCGCCGGCGTGGGTCTCGCGCGCGGTTACCTCGGCCGCGACGCGCTGACCGCCGAACGCTTCGTGTACGGGCGCGGCGCGCTCGCCGGCACGCGGCTGTATCGCAGCGGCGACCGAGTGCGCCGGCGGCTCGACGGCGAGCTGGAGTTCCTCGGCCGCGTCGACGCGCAGATCAAGCTGCGCGGCTTCCGCATCGAACTCGGCGAGATCGAGGCGGCCCTGGGCGCCTGTGCCGGTGTCGGGCAAGGTCTTGCGCTGCTGCACGGCGAAGGCGCGAACCGCTTTCTGGTCGCCTATGTAACCACCCCGCTCGCGCTCGACGCCGACGCCGACCTGGAAGGCTTCACCGCTCAGGTGCAGTCGGAACTGCGCTTGCGCCTGCCCGATTACATGCAGCCCGCGCTCGTGCTGCCGCTCGCCGCGTTGCCGCTGACCGCGAACGGAAAGGTCGACCGCCGCGCGCTGCCGGCCGTGGACGTCTCCGCGCAGCAGCAGTCCGCGGAACCGCAGACGCCGAGCGAACGGCGCATCGCCGCGATCTGGCGGCACGTGCTCGGGCTGGATGCGGTCGGCGTCGACACGAGTTTCTTCGCGCTCGGCGGCCATTCGCTGCTCGCCTCGCGCGTGGCCGGCGCGATCAGCGAACAGTTCGGCAAAGAAGTCGCGCTGCGCTCGGTGTTCGAGCACGTCACCGTGCGCAGCCAGGCCGCGCATGTCGATCGCGTGCACGCGCAGCGCAGCGCGATCGTACCGGTTGCGCGCGGCGGCCGCCTCGCGCTGTCGTTTCCGCAGCAGCGCCTGTGGATGCTGGATCGCCTCGACGGCGGCAGCGCGCACTACAACCTGCCGGCGGCGTTCCGCATCGACGGACCCTTGCTCGTCGACGCGCTGCGCGAGGCGCTCGGCGGCGTCGTGCGGCGCCACGAGGTGCTGCGCACGACGTTCGCGAGCGACGGCGAGGCGGTCTGGCAGGTGATCGCGGAGCCCTCCGCGGTCGATCTGCCGCTGCTCGACCTGTCGGCGCTCGACGCGCCGCAACGCGAGGCGGCCGTGATCGCGCAACGCGCCGCGCAGGCGCAGCGCGGCTTCGATCTCACGCGCGAGCCGCCGCTGCGCGCCGTGCTGCTGCGCCTGGACGCGCAGCGGCACGTACTGCTGCTCACGCTGCACCACATCGCCGCGGACGGCGCATCGGTCGCGCCGTTCCTGCACGAGCTGTCGAGCCGGTATGCCGCCGGCGCCGGCGCGATGCCGGCGCCGTTGGCGATCCAGTACGCCGACTACGCCGCGTGGCAGCGCGAGCGCCTTGCCGGACCGGCACATCGGGCAAGCCTGGACTACTGGCTCGCCGAGCTGGATGCATTGCCGGCCGTGCACGCGCTGCCGCTGGATCGCCCGCGTCCGGCGCTGCAGTCGTTCCGCGGCCGTCGTCTGCGCCGGCGCATCGCGCCGCCGCTCGTCCAGGCGCTGACGCGATTGGGCATCGACCACGATGCCACCTTGTTCATGGTGCTGCACGGAGCGCTTGCCGTGCTGCTGGGCCGATGCAGCGGCGAGACCGACGTCGTCGTCGGTACGCCGGTCGCCGGCCGCACGCACGCGGCGCTGGAACCGCTGATCGGGTTCTTCGTCAACACGCTGGTGCTGCGCAGCGACCTGTCCGGCGACCCGGGCTTCGCCGAGTTCCTGCGGCGCACGCGACGCACCACGCTCGGCGCGTTCGAACACCAGGAGGTGCCGTTCGAACTGCTCGTCGAGCGCCTGCAGCCCGAACGCAGCCTGGCCTGGTCGCCGCTGTTCCAGATCCTGTTCGAGCTGCAGAACGACGTGTCGCCGGAACTCGAGCTCGCCGGTCTCGACGTGGCCTGGCTGGAGCAGGCCGGCGACGACGGCGTGGCCAAGTTCGATCTCGAACTGACCGCGCAGCCGCGCGACGGCGCAATCGAGCTGTGCTGGCACTACGCCGACGCGCTGTTCGACGCGGCTTCTGTCGCGCGGCTCGCCGACGGCTTCGAACGTCTGCTCGCGGCGATCGTGCGCGCACCGGACTGCGCGATCAGCCGGCTGCCCCTGCTCGCTGCCGACGACGAAGCGCTGCTCGCGCAGTGGGCCGGCGAGGGCGCGGTGCTCGCTGCCGATGCCTGCATCCACGCAGGGTTCGAACGGCACGCGCGCGACAACGGCGCGCGCAGCGCCGTCATTGCCGGCGACGAAACGCTGAGCTACGCCGAGCTCGATGCACGCGCCAGCCGCCTGGCGCGCGTGCTGCGCGCGCGCGGCATCGGCCGCGGCGACCGCGTCGGCATCTGCCTGCGCCGGTCGGCGCTGCTGCCGGTCGGCGTGCTCGCGGTGCTCAAGGCCGGCGCGGCGTATGTGCCGCTCGATCCCGACTATCCGCCGGAACGCCTGCGCTATCTGCTCGCCGACTCCGGCGTGGGCCTGCTGCTCAGCGAAACCGCGCTCGCCGGGCTGATGGCCGACGCCGCGGTGGAGACCTGGCGGCTCGACGACGTCACGGTGAAAGCGCGGTGCGCGGCCGCCTCGCCGCAGGCGCCGAGCCGCGAGGAAACCGGCATCGTCGCCGATGATCTCGCGTGCCTGATCTACACCTCAGGCTCCACCGGTACGCCCAAGGGCGTCATGGTCAGCCATGCGGCCGTGACCAACTACCTTGCCGCGGCGCAGGCGCACTACGCCGTCGCCGCCGGCGAACGCGTGCTGCAATGCGCCGCATTCGGCTTCGACGTGTTCGTCGAGGAATGCTTCGTGACCCTGTCCAACGGCGCCTGCCTCGTGCTGCGCGACGCGCAGGTGCTGGAGAACAGCCGCGGTTTCTGGAATTTCGTGCAGCGACATGCGCTGCACGTGATCATCCTGCCGACCGCGCTGTGGCACGTGCTGGCCGACGAACTCACTGCCGGCGATCTCGCGCGGGCCGAGAGCCTGCGTCTGTGCGTGCTCGGCGGCGAAGCGGTACAAGCGGAAAAAGTCGCCTCGTGGACCGCGAGCTTCGGCACGCGCGTGCGCCTGCTCAACAGCTACGGTCCGACCGAGACCACGGTTGGCGCGACGCTGTGCGACCTGACCGGCTTCGCCGATCCGCAGGCACTGGCCGGTATCGGCCGGCCGCTCGCCAACACGCGTTGCCATGTGCTCGACGCCGGCGGCTCGCGCGTCGCGCCCGGCGTCCCCGGCGAGCTGTACATCGGCGGCAGCAGCGTCGCCGCCGGCTACTGGAACCGTCCTGACCTGACCGCGGCGCGCTTCGTCGAGATCGCCGGCGAGCGCTGCTACCGCACCGGCGACCGCGTGCGCTGGAGCGGCGACGGCCAGCTGCAGTTCCTGGGCCGGTTCGACGACCAGATCAAGCTGCGCGGCTTCCGCATCGAACTCGGCGAAATCGAAACGCAGCTGCGCG
>CAMLSI010000131.1 GCA_946482585.1 uncultured Lysobacteraceae bacterium | reverse complement strand
GCCGAGGCGCCGGGCCAGGTCCGCGTGCACGCGCAGATCCATGGTCTGCACGTCGACGGTGCGCCCGCCTTCGCCGATCGCATACATGAGGCGATCGAGATAGAACAGCTTGTTGCCGGCGGCGTCGACGACATCGAGCATCTGCGAATTCGTGCCGCGCGGAACGAGCACCGCGTCGACGAGCGAGATTTCGCCGATCGGCGAATTCAGACGGAACCCGCCGCGCAGCGCGAGGCGGCCGGCGGTGAAATGGTCGAAGTTGGTTTCCGTGACGGCAAAGCTCAGACCGCTCTGGTCGCGCAGCGGCACGGCGACGAAGCCGCGGCTGTCGGGACTGGCGCCTTCGCCCGCGCCCTTGAGCGCGATGCCGTAGTCGCTCAGCAGCTCGACGTTCCAGATGAAGCCGAGATCGCCGCCGAGCGCCGTCCAGGTCTGCTGTACGACCGGCTGCGGCTGGGGTCCGGACGCGGCCGACGCCAGCGGCGCGGCGAGAGCCGAGGCCAATGCCAGGGCCAATACGAAACTACGCGATTGCAGGTTCATTGCTGCCTCGTGAAAGTGGTTAGCCCGCGCGAATCCCTGCACTCGATTTCCCTGGCGCAGCGCGCCGGCTCCGAGCCTGACGCGCCTGCCATGACTTACTTGAAGACGTGCGACACCGCGACGTTCCCCCCTGGAACTACCGCGGCCGACGCCGCCGCCCGTGACAACGAGCGGCCTTGCGACACGATCGCGCACCGGGCGCGACCGCGCTTGTTGCTGAATCAGTTGCCGGTCAGCACGGTCGAGGTCGCCGCCGTTTCGGGCGGCGACTTGCCGTAAGCCGGGTCGTTCCAGAGCGAGAACAGGAATTCGCCGCGCGACTGCGATTGCGGGCCGACCGTGAAAGGACGTCCGGGACCGCCGGCACACAGCGTGTTCTCGGCCGGAATCACCGGCGCCGTCGTCGCCTGGTTGCGCAGGAATTCGATGTAGTCCTTGCTCGCGATCTGATGACGCAGATTCGCCTCGATGCGCACGGGCCGGCTCGTACCCGCCGGCAGCACGAAGGTGTAGACCGTGTCGTCGTAGTTGACGAGCGTGCCCGAGCCCGGCGCCGTTTCCGCATAACTGTAGTTGACCGGACGCACTTCGTCGCCGCTCGGATCGGCCGCGGTGCGCGGGCGGAAACCCAGCGGCGGGATGCGGTTGTCCTTCGCGATGCAGTTGTTGAGCACGAAGTGGAACTGCTTCTGGCCGCCCGACTCGGTGCGGCAGACGCCCGGCGGCGTCGCGTCCCAGATGCCCTGAAGGACTTCGTAGATCTTGATCTGGTTGTCTTCGGTCAGCACGCCGGTCGTCGCGTCGTAGGCGCCGCTTTCGCTGATCAGCGCATTGTTCGCGCCGAACGCCTTGACGTTGAGCCACATGCGGCGGCCTTCGGAATAGCCGGTCGGCAGCTTGTGGCCGCTGAGGTTGGTCGTGCGCACGCGCACCGTGACGCTGCCCGGCGTGCCCGCGGTCGGAGCGGTATAGGCGGTGACCGTCGTCGTCACCGTCGCGCTCGACTGCAGCATCGCGCGCGCCCAGGCGATCGTGCGGTCGTAGTCGTCGGGCCGGTTGAAGCCGCCCGCGCCCGCGTAGACGGTCTTGATGATCGCGGGGATCCAGGTGTTCGCGCCGACGAAGGTGTGCACCGGCAGATTGCCGGTACGCGAGCCTTCCTCGTTCAGGGTACAGGCCTGCGCGAGCGGGTCGTTCGAGGTCGGCATGTGGCAGGCCTGGCATTGCTGCGCCTTGGCGAGTGCCGGCTGCCCGGGCGCCGCGGTCTGCAGGCCGTCGCGGAAGATCAGGTCGGCGAACAGGCTGCGCTGCCACTCGCTGTAGGTACGCTCGATCGGGAACGGGCGCGTCGTCGTCGAGCCGTTCTCAAGGATCAGCGTCTTCAGCGGGCCCTGATCCGTGTCGGGCGTCGACACGTCGTGGCAACTGCCGCAGAGCGCCGAACTTTCGTGCAGCGGCGAGCGCTGCCAGCCGTGCGGCGGCTCGAGCACATAGTTCACGTAGGAATAGGGACCGCGCCGGCAGGGTCCGCCGTATTCGTCACCATTGGGCGTGATGCAGGTGCTCGCGTCGTCGATCCAGGCATTGGCGTTGCCGATCTCGAACGGCTGTCCCTGCGGGCCGGCCGGCATCATGCGATGGCAGTAGTGGCAGCTGACGCCGCCGTAGTCGTTCTTGAAATCGTCGTCGTCGTTGTAGTCGCCGGTCAGCTGGCAACCCGACGCGCCGTTGGACGGCTGCATGGTGCCGTCGCCTTTCTTGAGCACGCGGCCGCCTAGCCACCCGGTCGGCGTGTGACAACGCAGGCAGTAGTCGCCGGCGCCCGGAAAATCCTTGTTCGCGACATCGAGCGCGGCCCAGAACAGCGGGTCGCGCGTCGCGTTCGCCATCATCGATCCCTGCCAGGTACTGTGCGGCAGGAACTGGTTGTTCGGCGACTTGAAGCCGCGATGACAGCCGATGCAGTTGCTCGCCGGTTCCAGCGATGTCTGCAGCAGCGGCTGCGTACCGTGCGGGGTCAGATCCAGCGCCGACGCGGGCGCCGCGGCAAAGACCGCGATAGCCACGAACGAAAACCACGACGGCAGCGCCCCTGACGCGAACCGCCTTGCGTTACCCAACCACCCCATCCTGCAACTCCCGCGGCCCCTGAACGTTCACTGACGCGTTCAGCCTCCGAAAGTAGCACAGCTTATGCCAGCGCGGCGTAAGCCGCGACGAAAGTTGTGCGGACACATTCGTCCGCGGGCGTACGGTCGAGGCCGGTTGGGTCGGTCAGCGGCGCTCCGCCGTGCCCGTGGATGGCGCGGGCCGCGGTCGCGGCATCGGTTCCCAGGCGCGCAGCGGCGCGAACGTGGCGGCGTGCCAGATCGACTCGCCCGCACCGAGGTGCGCCGTCGCGTCGGCGGGCGCGACATCGCTGACGAAGCCGAAGCGGAACGTGAGGCCCCAGTCGAGCGCCGCCGCGGCGCCGCGCGTCCAGGTCACGCGACCGTCGCCGCCCGTCATGGTCCAGTTCACGCCGGTATCGGCGACAGCCGTGAAATCCTGCGCCTCGACGCGCGAGCGCGGATCGGCAAACACGGCGAAACGCTCGATGCCGAGGTTCTGTTCGACGCGCAGGTTCGGTTCCTGGCCGCTGGTCCGGGCCACTGTGAGGTCGAGATTGAACAACGCGTAGTCATAGGCATAGCGCCCGTCGCCGCGCGGCATCACGCGCGTCGCGAGCAGTGCCCTGCCGTGCGGCGTCGAAACCAGGCTGCGGCGCTGCCAGCCGCCCGCAGGCGCCGTGTCCAGCCAGCGATCGAGCATGCTGCCGCGGCGAAAATCCGTGACGTCGAAGCGCCAGACATAGGCATTCGGGTCGACGCCCTGCCCGCGCACTTTCTGCGGCGCGATCTCCATGAGGCCGATGTTGTTCCAGGGATCGGCGTCGTCGCGCACGACATACCAGTATTCGACGAACCAGCGCGCGCCGGGATGCCGCGACGGCAGCAGCTCGCTCTCGCGCACCGCCAGGCGCTTGGCGCGGTGGTAGGCGTCGTCGGGCAGCAGGCCGTCGTCGGGATCGCGGCGGCCGTCGCAATCCTTGTCATAAAGCGACCCGCAGCGTCCCCACTGCGCCGCGTACGGGACGATCTCGCGACGCGGCGCGAGACCGCTCGGGTAGTCATTGCTGAAGCCGCCATAGGTGTCTTCGCAGCCCGGATACAGCACGTTGCCTTCGCCGCAGTCGCAGACCGCGTTGACGGTATGGAACGCGTGCTTGGCCGCCGACGCGGCGATCTGCACGAGCCGCCCGTCGGCATCGATGCGGTACAGGTTCCAGACCAGGAACGGATGCTGGTCGTTGCCGTAGGGCGGCGCCGGCGCGGAAAACTTCGCATACCAGGCGACGGCGGCGTCGCCGGCGTTGCGCAGGCTCGCGTCCGGCGCGAGCACGACGAGCCCGTCGTCGCTGTCGGCGCTGCAGACGCGCGAATGACCGCCGGCGCTGTCGCTTCGTCCGCACCGATAGAAATTCACGCCGTCGGGCTGGCGCTCTTCCCAGTTGACCGCGAGGCGCAGCATCTCGACGTCGGCGCGCGCCGTGGACGAAGGCCACTGCAGCGGACAGACGCTGCCGGTCTTCGCCGCCGTGGCCATGCGCGCCGCGGCGAGTCCTTCCACCTGCGCGCCGCCGACCAGCAGGCCGCTCCATTCCGGGCGCTCGAGCCGTCGCGCGAGCGCATCGCCGATGCGCACGTCCATGTGCCGCAGCGACAGCGCGCCGTCCTCGGCGACATAGGCATGCGCATGATCGAGCGTGAACCAGACGGCGCCGGCCGCATCGGCCAGCACCAGCCCCATGCGCGCGCTGCCGTGCCGGCGCAACTGAAAGCCGGCCAGGTCGATGCTTTCGCCGCCGCGCAGCTGCAGTCGCGGCCCGCCTCGATGAGGCACGGCGCCGTCGAGCAGCGCGCCGAAACGGCCGCGGTCGCCGCGCCACCGCAGCGACGCCGCGTCGACGACGGCGAAGCGCTGCTCGCGGTAGTCGGCACGGTCGCGCTGCGCCGTGCAGCCGCCGCAGTCATCGGACACGTCGATGCCGAGCGGCGTCAGCGCGCCGCGATTGAAGAACAGCGTGGTTTCTGCAGCCTGCGCCGCGGTCGCGGCACCAGGCGCGGCAAGCAGCGCCGCCGCAAACGCTGCGCGCAGGCCGCTCGCGATCACGGCAGCAGCAGCCGCTCGGCGATCGCGAGATACAGCGCCGGCAGGCGCTCGAGATCGGCGACTGCGACGTGTTCGTCGAGTTTGTGGATGGTCGCGTTGACCGGACCGACTTCGACCACGTCAGCACCGAGCGGCGCGATGAAGCGGCCATCGGAAGTGCCGCCGCCCGTGCTCGCGAGCGTCGCGATGCCCAGGGTCTCGGCGATCGCCGCGATCGTGTGTTCGCGCAGCGGGCCGCCGCGGGTCAGGAACGGTTCGCCCGACAGGTCCCAACGCAGCTCGACATCGAGCCCGTGCCGGCGCAGCAATGCCTCGGTACGTTCGCGCAGCGACTGCGCGCTGCTTTCGGTGCAGAAGCGAAAATTGAACGTCGCCTCGAGCGCACCGGGAATCACGTTGTTCGCGCCGGTTCCGGAGGCGATGTTGGACACCTGGAACGAGGTCGGCGGGAAGTCCGCATTGCCTTCGTCCCAGCGGATCGCGGCGAGTTCGGCCAGCGCCGGCGCGAACGCATGGATCGGGTTCAGCGCCTTCTCCGGATACGCGACGTGACCCTGCACGCCGCGCACGGTCAGATAGCCCGACAGCGATCCGCGCCGGCCGACGCGGATCACGTCGCCGAGCTGCCCGCTCGACGAAGGTTCGCCGACGACGCACCAGTCGAGGCGCTCGCCGCGCGCACGGAACGTCTCGGCGACGCGACGCACGCCGTCGCGCGCGACGCCCTCTTCGTCGCTGGTCAGGAGCAGCGCGATGCGACCCGGATGTGCGGGATGCTGCGCGACGAAGCGCTCCAGCGCGAGCACGAAGGCCGCGACCGAGCCCTTCATGTCGGCCGCGCCGCGGCCGTAGAGCATGCCATCGCGCACGACCGGCTCGAACGGCGGGCTGCGCCACGCGTCGGCCGGTCCGCTGGGCACGACGTCGGTATGGCCGAGAAACGCCAGTACGGGACCGTCGCCGCCGTGCGTGGCCCAGAGATTGTCGACGTCGCCGAAACGCAGGTGTTCGACCGCAAACCCGGCGCGTCGCAGGCGTTCGCCGATCAGCGCCTGGCAGCCCGCGTCGTCCGGCGTGACCGAGGCGCGTCGGATCAGGTCGCAGGTGAGTTCGAGGATCGCGGACATGTCAGCCGGCGAAACGCTGCGCGAACAGCTTGTCATTGAAGCCGACGCTGACCTGGCCGTCCTCGGTCACGAGCACCGGCCGGCGCACGATGGCCGGGTGCTCCTTGATCAGCAGGGTCCATTCCGGCGCGCTCTCGGGCGTCTTGCGCGCCTCGGGCAGGCTGCGCCAGGTCGTCGAGCTGCGGTTCACGAGCTTTTCCCAGCCGCCGACCGCGAGTGCCCAGGCCTTCAGCGTTTCCGCCGGCACGCGCTGTTCGCGATAGTCGACGAAGTCGTGCTCGACTTTGTGCCGTTGCAGCCAGTTGCGCGCCTTCTTGCAGGTATCGCACTTTTCCAGTCCGTATACTTTTGCACTCATCTCAATCGCCCCGCAGCAGTTCGTTGACCGAGGTCTTGCTGCGCGTCTTCTCGTCGACGCGCTTCACGATCACGGCGCAATAGAGACTGTGGCTGCCGTCGGCCGCGGGCAGCGAGCCCGATACGACGACGCTGCCGGCCGGAACGCGGCCGTAGCGGATCTCGCCGCTCGCGCGGTCGTAGATGCGCGTCGACTGGCCGATGAACACGCCCATGCCGATGACGCTGCCGCGCTCGACGACGACGCCTTCGACCACTTCGGACCGCGCGCCGATGAAGCAGCCGTCCTCGATGATGGTCGGGCCGGCCTGCAGCGGTTCGAGCACGCCGCCGATGCCGGCGCCGCCGGACAGGTGCACGCCCGCGCCGATCTGCGCGCAGGAACCGACCGTGGCCCAGGTGTCGACCATGGTGCCGGCGCCGACGTGGGCGCCGATGTTGACGAAGCTCGGCATCAGCACGACGTCGCGGCCGATGTACGCGCCGCGGCGCACGATCGCGCCCGGCACGGTGCGCGCGCCGAGTTCGCGGAAACGCGCTTCGTCGAAGTCCTGGAAGCGCAGGTCGACCTTGTCGTAGTACGGCGCGGGATCGGCGGCCATCACGCGATTCGGATTCAGCCGGAACGACAGCAGTACGGCCTTCTTCAGCCACTGGTTGACCTGCCAGCCGCCGTTGCCGTCGGGTTCGGCCACGCGGCGTTCGCCGCTCTCGAGCGCGTCCAGCGCGGCTTCGACCGCATTGCGCGTCGCCGCGTCGGCGCTCGCGGGCGACAGGTCCGCGCGACGTTCCCAGGCCGCGTCGATCTGCTGTTCAAGTGCTTGCATGGTGCTCCTTGGCTATGCCGGCCACGTTCGGATCGAGACGTTCCCTGAGCGCCTGCAACAGCGCCTGTTCGGCCTCGGGGACCAGCGGCCGGTCGTTCTGGTCGGTGATCTGGAAAAAGTCTTCGGCGCGCTCGCCGAAGGTGGCGATGCGCGCGTCATGGATGCGGACGCGGCGCTCGCGCAGCGCGAGCGCGACCACGGCGAGCAGGCCCGGCCGGTCGGAACAGACCAGCGACAGCTGCGTGCGCCCGGTCGCCGCGTCGCTGCGGAACGCGATTCGCGGCGCCATCTGGAAATGCCGCAGCGGCCGCGCGAGCGGCCGCTTCGCGAGCTGCGGCCGATACGGATGCTGCGCGAGCGCGCGCAGGAGTTCACGTCGCACGCGCTCGACCTGTTCGGCCTCGGCCAGCGCGCGTCCGTGGGCGTCGAGCACCAGGAAGGTATCGAGGCTCATGCCCGACGCCGTGGTCAGCACGCGCGCCTCCTGCACCGAGAGATTGAGCCGGTCGAGCGTGGCCGAAACCGTCGCGAACAGGCCGTCGCGATCCTCGGCGTAGACGAAGATCTCGCTGCCGCCGCGCACGCCGTCGGACTGAATCGCGACCAGCGGCAAATCGGCCGCATCGGCGGCCAGGATCAGGCGCGTCTGCCAGGCAACCTGTTCGGGGTGATAGCGCAGGAAAGCCTGCTCGGGGAAATCATCCCAGAGGCGGTCCACGTCCGCGTCGGCGAGGCCGTCGGCGCGCAGGATCTCGCGCGCCTGCTCCTGGCACTCGACGAGCTGCGCCGAGGTCTGCGGCGGACGTTCGAGCCCGGCGCGCAGCACGTAGCGCGCAGCCACGTAGAGATCGGCCAGCAGACGATCCTTCCACGAGTTCCAGAGCTTGGGACTCGTGCCGGCGATGTCGGCACAGGTCAGCAGGTACAGCAGATCCAGGCGTTCCCATTCCCCGACCTGCACGGCGAAACGATGCACGACGTCGGGATCGGTGATGTCCTGGCGCTGCGCGGTCACGCTCATGAGCAGATGCCAGCGCACGAGCCAGGCGACGAGTTCGGTTTCGCTCGCGGGCAGGCCGAGCCGGTAGCAGAACGCGCGCGCCTCGACCTCGCCGAGCTCGGAATGATCGCCGCCACGGCCCTTGGCGATGTCGTGGAACAGCGCCGCGAGCAGCAGCAGTTCCGGCTTGGCCACGCGCTGGTAGACCTCGTGGCCCAACGCGAATTCGCGGCTCGTGGCCACCTCGGCGAAACGCGCGACGATGCGCAGCACGCGCAGGGTGTGCTCGTCGACGGTATACACGTGGAAAAGATCGTACTGCATGCGGCCGACCACCTTGCCGAACGCGGGCAGGTACTGCGCGAGCAGGCCGTGACGGCTCATGCGCGCGAGCGCCGGCACCGCGGCCGCGCCGAGCCGCAGCAGGCGCAGGAACGCGGCCTGCACGGCGGGATCGTCGCGCAGGCGCTCGGCATGTACTTCGACCGCGCTCTGCAGCCGCGCGAGCGCATTCGCGCGCAAGCCCTTGAGCTCGGGGTTCTCCGCGAGTGCGATGAAAATGTCGATGAGCGCCGCGGGACGGCGCAGGAACAGATCGGCCTCGCGCAGGTCGAGCCGCTCGCCGATCGCCAGAAACTGCTCGCCGACCGGTTCAGCCGCGAACAGCACCGGCGCCGCGAGCGCTTCGTCGCAACGCTGCAGGAACGCGGCGTTCGCGCGCTCCAGAGTCATGGCCGCGCGGAAATAGTCCTGCATGAACTGCTCGACGCCGAGGTTGTTCGCATGCTCGTCCTCGTAGCCGAGACGGCGCGCGAGTTCGCGCTGGTAGTCGAACAGCAGCCGGTCCTCCAGACGCGGCGCGAGCAGATGCAGCGCAAAGCGCGTGCGCCAGAGCACGCTGCGCGCCGCATCGATCGCGGCGACCTCGGCACTGCCGAGCAGGTCCTGCGCTTGGAGCTCCCGCCAGTCGCCGACGCCGAACAGCCGCTGGCCGAGCCACGCGATCACGTGCAGGCTGCGCAGCCCGCCGGGACCGTCCTTGAGATTCGGTTCGAGGTTGTAGGCCGTGTCGTTGTAGCGTGCGTAGCGCTGCTCCTGTTCCTGCCGCTTCGCGGCGAGGTAGTCGACCGGCGGCCACAGCGTCTCGTCCTCGCGCAGCGAAGACCAGCCCGCATCGAAGCGCTCGCTGCCCGCGAGGCGCCGGCCGTCGAGCAGGCTCGTGTAGACCGAGGCGTCCCGTGCGGCGAGTTCGCGGCACTGCTCGAGCGTGCGCACCGCATGCCCGGGCTTGAGCCCGAAATCCCAGAGACAGGTGAACAGCGTTTCGAGGGAGCGCGCGAGCGAGCCTTGCGGCGGCGCCTCGACGAGCACGAGCAGATCGATATCCGAACGCGGGAACTGTTCGCCGCGGCCGAAACCGCCGACCGCGTACAGCGCGGCCCCGGCGGCTTCGCCGACGATCGCGATCCAGATATGTCGCAGCAGGCGTTGCAAGGTTTCGGCACGCAGCGGCACGAGCGCGTCGGCCGGCACGCCGTCGCGGAACGCGTCGGCGAACCAGCGGTCCACGTCACCGAGCCACTGGCGCAGCGCGAGCCGCGCTTCCGGCGAAATACCCGAGCGCGATACCGCGGCCGGCAGGCGCGGCAATGCGGGTCTGGCCGGTGTCGCGCTCATCGGGCCTCGACGTCAGGAACGGGAACCGCAGCCACAGTAGCGGCTAGCTCGAACCGCTCGCAAGCGCATGAGCCGCGACGCCGCCGGCGTCGCGCGCTCAGGCCGCCGTGGGCCAGGGCGTCAGGATTTCGACGCCGTCGTCGGTCACGGTCACGGTGTGTTCCCACTGCGCCGACAGCGAATGATCGCGCGTGACCACGGTCCAGCCGTCGGGCATCAGGCGCGTGGCGGCCTTGCCTGCGTTGATCATCGGCTCGACCGTGAAGCACATGCCCTTTTCGAGGCGCAGTCCGGCGCCGGGCTTGCCGTAGTGCAGCACCTGCGGTTCTTCGTGATAGACGCGGCCGATGCCGTGGCCGCAGTACTCGCGCACGACCGAGAAGCCGGCGGTTTCGGCGTGCTTCTGGATCGCATGGCCGATGTCGCCCAGATGCGCGCCCGGCTTCACCTGAGCGATGCCGAGCATCATGGATTCGTACGCGATCGTGCAGAGCCGCTGCGCGCGCACGTCGGGCTTGCCGACGAAGTACATGCGGCTGGTATCGCCGTGGAAACCGTCGCGGATGACGGTCACGTCGATATTGATGATGTCACCGTCCTTGAGCACCTTGCGCGCGTCGGGAATGCCATGGCAGATGACGTGGTTGACCGACGTGCAGACGGTCTTGGGGAAACCCTTGTAGCCGAGGTTGGCCGGGATCGCGCGCTGCACGTTGACGATGTGGTCGTGGCAGATGCGATCGAGCTCTTCGGTCGAGACTCCCGGTTTGACGTACTGCCCGATCATCTCGAGCACCTCGGCGGCGAGCGCGCCGGCGATGCGCATCTTGGCAATGTCTTCGGGGGTCTTGATCGTTACGGGCATGGTTTCCTCGGGTGTGAATCCCTGACGGCACAAAGGCCGGGATGATAGCAGGCCCGAAGCAGGCGCCGGACCGGTCCCGGAAAGACCGCACCGCAGTGGCGCGTGCAGGGTCGGTCCCGAGTCCCAGCGAAGCGGGCTCGGGCACTGCCAGTCGACCCAGGGCGAGGCCGGCTCGAAGCCGCTTACGAACACGCTATCGGACAGTATCCGGATCTGCCACAGCCCGTAGCCGCGACGGCCATCGGTGGCGCCGAGCAGCAAGCGGTCCCCGGCGCGCCCCGGTACGCCCGCACTGGACGACCCGATACCGGTCAGTGCAAACAGCATGCGCGAGCCGAACCGCACGGCTGCGGACCAGTTCACGCTGGTCAATCGCTGCCGGGTCTTGCCGGAAGACACCGACCGGAACGAAGGGCCGCTGCCATCGTCCCCAGAGCGATGGCGCTCTGGCCGGCGGCACCGACGATGAACGGAGAAGAGCCGGGCGCTCCACCTGAAGCTTTCGCGCCGGCAGTTGCGTCAGTCGGATGCCGGCCGTACCGCCCAGGAACGCATGGCGTCGCAGCAACTCTTGTCGGGCTCTCGCGGAATGGCTATGCTTCCGCGGATTTTCCGCCCGCCCTACCCGGCTCAGGCGTGAAATCCAGGCCGGGAGCAAGTCCCGCCACCACGGCGATCCTGCCGAATCCACACACGTTCCGTCACCGCTCCGGGGTGCCTCGCAAGAGGTCGGTCGCGGGGGAACGTGGAGGCCAACAACCCCGGGCTGCTGCACTGCCACACCTTGCGTGCGCGCCCGCTTTTCGGAGCACTACCATGCCTCAAGTCACCATGCGCCAGATGCTGGAAGCCGGCGTGCACTTCGGCCACCAGACCCGCT